>JBFLXB010000014.1:67500-82228 GCA_040757335.1 Nitrospirota bacterium
TTGCGGGTTTGCAACCATCTGTACCGGCCATTGTAGCACGTGTGTAGCCCCAGGCATAAAGGCCATGATGACTTGACGTCATCCCCACCTTCCTCCAGCTCATCGCCGGCAGTCCCCTCAGAGTTCCCGGCATTACCCGGTGGTAAACAGAGGGCGAGGGTTGCGCTCGTTGCGGGACTTAACCCAACACCTCACGGCACGAGCTGACGACAGCCATGCAGCACCTGTGCAGGCTCCCCTTGCGGGGTCGTCCCCCTTTCAGGTTCCTACTACCTACATGTCAAGCCTGGGTAAGGTTCTTCGCGTTGCGTCGAATTAAACCACATGCTCCACCGCTTGTGCGGGCCCCCGTCAATTCCTTTGAGTTTCAACCTTGCGGCCGTACTCCCCAGGCGGGGCACTTACTCCGTTAGGTGCGGCACGGGAGGGGTCGATACCTCCCACACTTAGTGCCCATCGTTTAGGGCGTGGACTACCAGGGTATCTAATCCTGTTTGCTCCCCACGCTTTCGCGTCTCAGCGTCAGTTGCAGTCCAGAGAGCCGCCTTCGCCACTGGTGTTCCTTCCGATCTCTACGCATTTCACCGCTACACCGGAAATTCCACTCTCCTCTCCTGCACTCAAGTCCGGCAGTATCAGACGCCGTTCCACCGTTAAGCGGTGGGATTTCACATCTGACTGGCCGAACCGCCTACCCGCGCTTTACGCCCAGTAAATCCGAACAACGCTCGCCACCTCTGTCTTACCGCGGCTGCTGGCACAGAGTTAGCCGTGGCTTGTTCTGTGGGTACCGTCAGGCCGCGGGATTGTTCACCCCGCGACGGTTCTTTCCCACTCAAAGGGGTTTACGACCCGAAGGCCTTCATCCCCCACGCGGCATCGCTGCGTCAGACTTTCGTCCATTGCGCAAGATTCCTCACTGCTGCCTCCCGTAGGAGTCTGGCCCGTGTCTCAGTGCCAGTGTGGCTGGTCGTCCTCTCAGACCAGCTATCCGTCAGTGCCTTGGTAGGCCGTTACCCCACCAACTAGCTGATGGAACGTGAGCCCCTCCTCGAGCGATAGCCCTTGCGAGCCATCTTTGGTCCCGGAACGCATGTCCCGGGACGTTATGCGGTATTAGCCCCGCTTTCGCGGGGTTATCCCCCTCTGGAGGGCAGGTTACCCACGCATTACTCACCCGTCTGCCACTTTACCGGTCCCCTTGCGGGGACTTTCTCGTGCGACTTGCATGTGTTAGGCGTGCCGCCGGCGTTCGTTCTGAGCCAGGATCAAACTCTCCACAAAATCGTGAAAGCTGTCCTTTGCTCTTGGAGCAAGGTACTTAAGAATTAACAGACCCGCTTCGCGGTCCCGACATCCTATTCAATTTTCAAAGAACGATTGTCCTGCGAACGCGTGATTAAATCACACGCTCAGTTGACATGTCAAGTATTTTCCAATCGCGACCTGCAGGGGCACGTGTTATACCAAATGCCCTCCGCCAAAATCAAGATCATCACGCCGCCACGGCGTTAGAGCGTGATTCGGGCGAGACGCCGTTTTCCCACCCGGATCCGGTAGACGTGCCCGCGGGCCAGCCGGTGCGCGACATCGGTCACCGGCTGGTCGTTCACGTCCACCGCGCCTTGGGGGATGAGCCGCCGCACCTCGCTCTTGCTGGCGGCGAGCCCCGCCCCGTGGATCGCCTCGACCAACGCCACATCCGGCGCACCCGGGTCGCCCATCGCGCGCAGGTCGATCTCGTCGACCTCGGCAAACTCGCGCTTGCGCACGCGCCGGTCGAACAGCTCCCGCGCGCGGGTTGCGGCGTCGGAGCCGTGGTAGCGTTCGACCAACAGCGCGGCCAGTCGGAGTTTCGCGTCCATCGGATGGGCGGCTCGGATCGGATCCAGCGGCTCGGTCGTGAGCAGCTCGTAGTATCGGACCATGGTCCGGTCGTCGATGGACATGACCTTGCCGAACATGTCGTCCGGCGGTTCTTCGATCCCGATGTAATTCCCGAAACTCTTGCTCATTTTGCGGACGCCATCGGTGCCTTCGAGAAGCGGGAGCGTGATCACCACCTGGGAGTCCTGGCCGTACCGGCGTTGCAGCGTGCGCCCCATGAGCAGGTTGAACTTCTGATCCGACCCACCCAACTCCACGTCCGCCTTGAGGGCGACGGAATCATAGCCCTGCATCAACGGGTAGTAGAACTCGAGCACCGTGATGTCTTTGCCTTCGGTGAATCGTTTCTTGAAGTCGTCGCGCTCAAGCACCCTCGCCACGGTTTGTTTGGCGCCCAGCTCCGCGAATTCCAACGTGGACATCGCGCCGAGCCACTCGCTGTTGAACCGAATCTCGGTTTTGGCGGGATCCAGAATTTTGAAGACCTGGCGCTCGTAGGTCCGTGCGTTCGCCTCCACCTGTTCGCGCGTCAACGGCTTGCGGGTCTCCGACACGCCGCTGGGATCCCCGATCATGCCGGTGAAGTCGCCGATCAAAAAGATGACGTGGTGCCCGAGGTCTTGAAAGACGCGCATTTTCTGGAGGAGGACGGTGTGTCCGAGGTGGAGGTCGGGCGCGGTGGGATCGAAACCCACTTTGATCCGCAGCGGGCGACCGGACATCGCGGCCCGCAGCTTTTCCTCCAGTTCGTTGAGCTGGATCACCTCGACCGTGCCGCGCACGATGAGATCCAGCGCCCGCGTCAGATTCGCCATCCGATCACGCCTTTTTCACGGCGTGCACCGCAACCCCGCGCGCCGCGGCCGCCGCCTCGTGCACCACCTCGGCCAGGGTCGGGTGCACGTGAACCGCGTGCACCAGATCCTCCACCGTCGCCTCCGCCTGCATAGCCACCACGGCTTCGTGGATCAGTTCCGCCGCGTGCGGCCCGATGATGTGCACCCCCAAGATCTCCCCGGTGTCTTCCGCGGTCACGACTTTGACGAATCCCATGGTCTCCCCGATCACATGCGCTTTTCCCAGCCCCCGGAAAGGGAATTCCCCGACCGCCACCGATCGTCCGGTGGCGCGCGCCTGCGACTCGGTCAACCCCACGCTCCCGATCTCGGGGACCGTGAAGATCCCTGCGGGAATGCGGTCCCAGGCCATCCGCGCGTTTCCCCCCATCGCGCGCTCGGCCGCGACTTCTCCCTGCGCCGACGCGGCGTGCGCCAGTTGCTTGCGGCCCACCACGTCGCCGATGGCCCACACGCCGTCGATCCCGGTCTCCATGCCGTCGTCAACACGCAGTTCTCCCCGCGGACCGACCGGGAGCCCCGCGGCCTCCGCTCCGATGCCGCGGCTGTTGAGAGACCGACCGACCGCGACCAACGCCCGTTCGGCCTGCACGGTCTCGCCGGATGACAACATGAGGCGCACGCCCTGCGCGAGAGGCTCGACCGCCGTCACGTTGGTTTCCAGCGAAACGCGAATGCCGCGTCGTTTCATCTCGCGCAGCAACAGCGACGAGACCGCCTCGTCTTCGCTCGCCACCAATCGCGGGAGTTGCTCGACAACCGTCACGTTCGTCCCGAACGCCCGGAAGATACCGGCAAACTCACAGCCCGTCACGCCGCCTCCCACGATCACCAGACTCGCCGGCAGTCGGGCCAGATCCAGCAGATCGTCGGAGGTCATGACCCGCTCGCCGTCGAAGGGAAACACCCCGGGACGAGCCGGTTCCGAACCCGTGGCCACAATGAGGCCGTCGCCTTCAAGGATCCTCGTTCGCCCGTCCGGTTCCCGCACCGACACGGATCGAGGGCCCGTCAACGTGCCGTGACCGCGAATGAGGTTGACCCTGGCGGCTCGGAAGAGCTGCTCGATCCCCTGGGCCTGCGCTTGAACGATGCGATTTTTGCGACTGACGACTTCGCCCAAGTCCACGGCGCCGTGATCGGCGGCGAGAACGCCGAAGTCCTTGGCGCGCTGCACGGTCGCCAACACCCCGGCGGTCGCGACCAGCGCCTTGGTGGGAATACACCCGCGGTGAAGGCACGTCCCGCCGAGCCCCGTCGCCTCCACCACCGTCACCGAGGCGCCCAGTTGCGCGGCCCGGAGCGCAGCCACGTATCCTCCGGGCCCTCCGCCCAGCACGACCAGTCGTTTTGGCATCGGAAAATGGAACGGAAAAGAGCGGGCGCGTTCGACGCGCCCGACAGCCCAGCGTAGTGAGGAGCTACTCCTCTTCCTCGCCCTGCTCGATAAACTCCTCGTATTCCTTGGCGCTCATCAACGCGTCCAGATCATCGGCGTTGCCGATCGTCATGATGGCGATCCACCCTTTGCCGTATGGGTCTTCGTTGATCAGCTGCGGGGAGTCCTTGAGCTCGTCGTTCACTTCAACGATTTTTCCGCTGATCGGCGCGAGAACCGGCGACGTGGTCTTGGTCGACTCGATTTCGGTCACTTCCTCTTCGGCCGCGACCTCGGTCCCGGCTTCGGGGAGCTCGATGTACACGATGTCGCCAAGCTCGCTCTGGGCATAATCCGTGATCCCGATCACGGCGTGTTTGCCTTCGACCTTCACCCACTCGTGATCGGTCGAATACCGTAAGTCGTCAGGAACCATGCTTGCCTCCTCCACTCGTCGCCGCCGAGAACGCCGCGTGCCGCTCCGGCAAATCGGAGCCCGATACTACCCGACGCCTTTTTTGTTTGTCAACGCGCGGCGCCAGCACCAACGCACGGTCCGTCAGGGCAGCGCCACGATGTCGCCTGTCTGAGACCACACCGCAACCGGCAGCCGTGAACCCAACTCGGTCAGCCGCGCCCCAAGTTGGGCCGCCTCGACGGGCGTGTCGATCACCCACACCGCTCGCGGGGCGGCCCGTCGCAGTTCGGCCAAGTCCTGGCCGAAGGTTCGCAAGGCGTGTTCGGGTCGCACCACCGCGGTCGTGGAGACCCGGATGAGCCACCCCACACGGGGATTCACCGCCTCCGCGGCGACCACCCACCGGTTCAGCGCCCGGGCGGACGCGCGCGCGCGCATTCCCGCCCAGGTCCAGGCGATTCGCTCGCGCCCCGCCGACGTCTCCGGCATCACGCGAGCGATCGTGTCATAGGCGCGTACCGCCGCCACTGCCTGCGCTTGCTCCCCCACGTGAAGCCCGCCGTCGATCACGAACCCCTCGATCGGCCAGGACGCAATGATGCGGACCTCCTTCTCCAACTTGGCGACCTGCGCCTCATCGAAGGGATCGAACGCTCCGGCCGACGTGCCGAGCGGCAGCCAGACCCACACGCGCGCCCCGTCCACCGCGGCCCGCGTCACGGTTTTCGCGACCGCGCCCCCCGGACCGGACCCGGCCAGCGCCATCACCACCGCCTGGTCGTCGGACGCCGAGGCCGGTCCTTCCACAAACGACGTCACCCGCCAGCGCTCAGGGGGCGGAAGCGACCGCTCCGCGATTCGCCGGACGAGCGAGTCGGCGCGGCCCGCCACCTCGTCTCGCGCCGGATGCTCGGGAAAGTTCATCAGGAACAGGGTGTACTGGTCCCATGCGGCGCCCCACAAACCCGCGCGCTCCCGAGCGAGGCCGAGCAACCATTGAGCGTCGGCGAGCCTCGGATCGCCTGGAGATGAGGCGATGAAGACCTCCGCGGCGGCTGCGGCGGCGGCCGCGTTCCCGGAATCGAGTGCGTCGCGGACCGCTTCCAGCGGATCGGTTCCCGACCCTGGGGTCTGGGCGGCCGCGAGACTCCACGACGCGAGGAACCACGCGCCCACAAGCGCCGCCACGCCGAGTCGCCGCATTAGCCCGGGTTATTCATGAAGGTTCGTCGCGAACCCGCGCAGACGCCCGCGAAATGTGCTTGGCGCCGCCAGGCGCAGGCAATGGGCCGTTGGAGTACCTTGCACATGGCGCAGCAACAGGCGCTCGGAGCCGCGAAGGAGGGGGCGTACTCCCTGCAGTACGTTGACCGACTGAGCGGCGAGACCGCTTGTTGCAGCGGCGTATCCGCGGGTGCAGCAGAAGGTTCATGAATAATCCGGGCTAGGGCGGGCACACGATGCGGTTGATACTGAGCGCCACGCGATACTCGTTCGCGTCCCCCAGCCACGGCGGGCTCTCGTCCGGAAGCCACCACACCGGCGATCGCGAGACTTGTCTCCATCCGTCTCCCCCAGCGCGCCAGGAAGCAGACTCCCAGAGTTTGGCATCCAGCGGGTCCGTGGCCTCGTCGTATCGGACCGCGCCGAGCAGGACGATCTGTCTGGCCGCGAACGGCAACAGAGCTTCCACCCGTTCGCTGATTCGTTCGACGTCCCGACCAGCGGCTGGCGCCCGGGACGACACGGTGAGCAGGTCCGGTGCGGACCCTTGGGCGCCCTCGGAGCGACGTCTGGCCACTGACCAGAGTTCGCCCTGGTCCGCCACCAACAGGTAGGTCCCCATCGCATCCGGGACGCAGGTTGCCGGAACGGTATACGCGAGCGTCGCCATTGGGGCACGGGGCTCTCGCGGCGCGGAGCCGTTGGGTCGGCGGCGGGCGTTGATGAGCAACGCGCGGGTGTGCAGACGACGACCGTCGGTCTCCACAAACGGCTCCCGGCCAGTACCGATCGCCGTCACCGGGGTTCTGAGGACCTCGCCCCCAAGCGCTTGAAATCGAGCGACCAGGAGTCGACACACGCTAGCTCGCCCCCCAGGCACCGAAACCAGCCCGCGATGAACGAGTGCGGTCCGAAACAGCCAAGCGCCGGTCGGATCACCTTCGGTCGCCAATGCGCCGCGCCAAGATTCCAGGTAAGACGCCAATGCCGGAGCCAGCCCGCGGGCTTTTACATACTCCGTGGGCTCCAACGTGCCGAAACGAGCCGCGAACGCCCGCGCGGCGGCCAACCCGCGGAGGCGCGCCAACGACGACCTGGTGTCCCCGGAGGGGGGTGGGTCCATGCGGATCGCCAAGGCGTCGTACACCGCATCCAAGTCAGCCAACAGCGCCGCCACGTCCGGCTCCCCCGCCCGATACTCCCGGCGGAGCTCCTCCACGAAGTCTGCTCGCTGTTGGGCAATGGTGAGTCGGTGAGGCCCCCAGATGATTTGCAGGGGCTCGCGTTTGAACGTCGTCCCCTCTCGCACCAACAGGGGGAGCGCCAAGCCAATCGCTTCAAAGTAGGCGTCGGCCCATCCCAAGCGTTCGTGGCTCACCACCACGCGCGGCCCCACGTGGATCGTCAGACCACCGACACGCTGGTCCGCGAAACGACCGCCCCACTCCGACCGAGGCTCGACGAGTGCGACGTGCCGGCCGCGTTTGGCCAGCCACGTCGCGGTCGCGATCCCGGCCAAGCCGCCACCCACGACTATGGCGTCGTATCGCGGCGAGGACGGCATCACGACCTAGAGCCTGTCCATGAATGGTCATCTGCGTCGTTGCTGCTGCGCATCCGGTCCTCACGTACAGGTTCGGTACGCTCTGGTCCGGTGCTCGCAGCGCCTTGCATCTGACACATTCCTGAACAGGCTCCGACCTCGCGGTATTCGGAACCGCACCTATCGCCGGCTCGACAACTCGAGGGCGTTGAAGAAGTAGGGAATTTCGAACGCAGCGGATTGCGGAGAGTCGGATCCGTGCACGGTATTCTGTTCCAGGCTGACGGCCAGATCCGCCCGAATAGTCCCCTTGGCGGCTTTCTTGGGATCGGTCGCGCCCATCAACTCGCGGTATTTGGCGATGGCCCCGTCGCCTTCGAGCACCGCCGCGACGATCGGCCCGGACGACATCGATTCCGCCAGGCTGTGATAGAAGGGGCGATCCTTGTGAACGACGTAAAATCCTTTGGCCGCGTCGATGGTCAGGCGCACCATCTTGAGCGCCACCACGCGTAGCCCGATCCCTTCACACCGTTTCAGAATATCCCCGATGAGATTTCGCGATACCCCGTCGGGTTTGATCAGCGACAGCGTCCGTTCAATCATGATCCTCCGCTCCCGGTCTCGAAACCGGCCGTACAATAGCCGAAAGACCAGGGGGTGTCAACGAGGGACACGGGGTGGACGGTAGGGCATCGCCCCGGACGGAGCGCGGGGTCAGAGTTCGGCCGGGAGATCGCGGCGTTGGATGGGGCCCAGCACGGTGAGCGCCATGGTGTCGGGGGCGAGGCAGGTTTTTGCGACGCGCGAGATGTCCGCCGCGGTCACGGCGTTGATGCCGTCCAGCATCTCGCGGAGAGACACGCGGCGGCCGCCGTAGAGCTCGTCTTTCGCGAGACGGCTCATTCGGCTGTAGGTGCCTTCCAACCCCAGCATCAGGCTGCCTTTGAGGTGGTCCTTAGCCCTAGTTAGTTCGGCCTTGGGAACGGCTCGGCGTCGCAGGGTGTGGCACTCCTTCAGGCAAAGATTGATCACGCGCGAGGCCGCGGGTCGGCTCGTGGCGGCGTAGATGGAGAACAGGCCCGCGTCGTGGTACGACGAGATCGAGGAGTAGATGGAATAGGCCAGCCCTCGACGCTCGCGCACCTCCTGGAAGAGCCGTGAACTGACGCTCCCTCCGAGCACGGCGTTAAGCACGTGCAGCGCGTACCGGTCCTCGTGTCCTTGGGACAGTCCCTCGGCCCCCAGACAGATGTGGACCTGTTCCAGGGCCTTGCGTTTGAGCAGGATACCTCCGCGGGTTTTCGGCGGGGTGCGGACCGACGGCGGACGCGCCGTTCCGGTAAACCGCGAAAAGGTCTTGGCGATCAGGGCTTCGACCGCGCTCGGGTCGCAGCGTCCCGCCACGGCGATCACGGTGTTTGACGGGTGGTAGTGGCGGGCCAAAAACCCGGTGAGCCGACGTCGCGTCATGGTCTCGATCGTTTCGACCTCGCCCAGGATCGGTCGGCCGAGCGGATGGTTGCGCCACACGTAGTCGGCGTACAGGTCGAAGACGAACTCCTCGGGGTCGTCTTCGACCATCTTGATCTCCTCCAGCACGACCTGTTTCTCGCGCTCCAATTCCTCACGCGCGAACGTGGATTCGAGGAAGATCTCTCCAAGCAGGCCCACGGCGCGCGGCAGGTGTTCGTCCAGCGCTTTGGTGTAGAAGGTGGTGGTTTCTCGGGAGGTAAAGGCGTTGAGCTCGCCGCCGAGGACGTCGATTTCTCGGGCCAGCGTTTGGGCCGAGCGCCGGCGCGTGCCCTTGAAAAACATGTGTTCGAGGAAGTGCGAGACGCCTTCCTCGCCGGATTCTTCGTCACGCGAGCCCACGTCCACCCACACGCCGACCGCTGCTGATCGCACGGAGGTCATGGGTTCGATCACGACCCGGACGCCGTTGTCCAGCACGGTTTTGCGGAGAGCCGTTCTCATGAATAAGGACCGTCGGTGGGCTCAGCGGGCCCGCCCCGCTGACGTCGACAGGCTTCGTTCGCCTAGGGCTTTGTGGCTTCCGGTGCGGTCGCGCCCATCGCTTCCTTCCGAGACAGGCGGATCTTGCCCTGGCGGTCCACCTCCAACACCTTCACCAGGATCTCTTCGCCTTCCTTGACCTCGTCGCTCACGTTCTTGACCCGGTGCGGGGCCAACTGTGAGATGTGCACGAGGCCGTCCACGCCGGGACCGATCTCCACAATCGCGCCGAAGTCCATGATGCGGGTGACTTTGCCCATGTACAGCTTCCCGACCTCGACGTCTTCGGTGATCTGTTTGATCATCTCCATGGCCTTCGCCGCCGCGGCCTCATCGGCCGACGCAATGGCGATCGAGCCATCGTCTTCCACGTCGATCTTGACGCCGGTCTTGGCGATGATCCCGCGAATGACCTTGCCGCCCGGTCCGATCACTTCACGAACCTTGTCGGGCTTGACCTTCATGGTGACGATCCTCGGAGCGTGCGCGGACAATCGGTTGCGCGGCTCGGCGATGGTCTCGGCCATCTTGTCCAGAATGTGCATCCGACCGAGGCGCGCCTGATCGAGCGCTCTCTCCAGAATCTCGCGGTTCAGCCCCGCGATCTTGATGTCCATCTGGAGCGCGGTCACGCCTTTGCGCGTGCCGGTGACCTTGAAGTCCATGTCGCCCAAATGATCTTCCACGCCCAGGATGTCCGAGATGATCTCGACTTTGTCGCCCTCTTTGATCAACCCCATCGCGATCCCGCCGACCGGCGCGCTGATCGGCACCCCCGCGTCCATCAATGCCAGCGTGCCGCCGCACACCGTGGCCATGGAGGACGAGCCGTTCGACTCGAGAATGTCCGA
This sequence comes from Nitrospirota bacterium, assembly GCA_040757335.1. Taxonomy (NCBI): domain Bacteria; kingdom Pseudomonadati; phylum Nitrospirota; species Nitrospirota bacterium. Next base: position 77,675 of record JBFLXB010000014.1, read on the forward strand.
CACGATCCGCAGGGTATATGGAAACGCCTCCTTGGACGGGATCACGGGTTTGATCGCGCGTTCCGCGAGCGCGCCGTGCCCGATTTCCCGGCGCCCCGGTCCGCGGACCGGTCTGGCTTCGCCCACCGAGAAAGGGGGGAAATTGTAGTGGAGCATGAACGACTTGGTCGACTCGCCTTCCAACGCGTCGATCCGTTGCTCGTCGTCCGACGTGCCCAACGTGACCACGGCGAGGCTCTGGGTCTCGCCGCGCGTGAACAGGGCCGAACCGTGCGTGCGCGGCAAGACGCCGATCTCACACGTGATCGGCCGAATGCCGGTGGGTCCGCGGCCGTCCGCGCGCACGCCCTTCTCGAGCACCATGAGCCGCATCTCGCGGCGTTCGAGGTCGTGGAAAATCTCCATGACCTGCCGGTTGCGTTCGGGCGCGTCCTGCGCGCCCAACGAGGCGACCAGACCGTTCAGGATCTCCTGCATCCGGCCCGATCGCTCGGTCTTGTTTGGAATCAGGAGGGCTTCGCGGACCGGCCGGGTCGCGTCACGCTCGACCGCTTCCACCAACGCGGCGTCCGGCCCCACCGTGGTGACTTCGATCTTGGGTTGACCCACGCGCCGCACCAATTCGTCCTGCAACGCGATGATCTTCTTGATCTCCTCGTGCGCGAGCATGATCGCTTCGAGCATGACGTCCTCTGGCAGCTCCGACGCCTCGCCCTCCACCATCATGACCGCGTCGCGGGTCCCCGCCACCACCACGTTGAGCGTGCTCTTCTCCAACTCCGCGAACGACGGGGCGACCACGAATTGCCCGTCCACGCGTCCGATGCGAATGCCGCCCACCGGCCCCTGAAACGGCGCGGGGGAGATCGCCAGGGCCGCGGACGCGCCGATGATCCCGAGGCAGTCGGCCACGTTGCTCTGATCGGCGGACAGCACCGAGGCAATGACCTGAGTCTCGTGGTAGTACCGTTTGGGGAACAGCGGCCGCAGCGGTCGGTCGATCAGGCGACCGGAAAGAATTTCCCGCTCGGCGGGCCGCCCTTCGCGTTTGAAAAACCCTCCCGGGATTTTCCCCGCGGCATAGGCTCGTTCCTGGTAATCAACCGTCAGGGGAAGGAAATCGACCCCTGGTTTGGGGGACTTCGCCGTCACCGCGGTCACCAGCACCACGGTGTCGGCCATGTGCACGAGGACCGCACCGTCGGCCTGTTTCGCCACCCGGCCCTGCTCGATGAGTAGCCGGCGACCGGCCACGTCCATTTCCAACCGCTCAACCATACCGTCTCCTTGTTGCGCCTCGTCGAAGGCGCGGTGATGGCCCCGGACGAGTCACAGTCAATGACGCCTGGCGACCCCCGCCGACCGGCGATCGCCACATGTCATTCACCGTGTCCCGCCCGCAACCCGTGTGAGTCAGCGCACGCAAACACGTTCAAAGGGTTCAACAAAAGCAGAAATGTTCAATGGTTCAACACGTCCTTGAACATTTGAACCATTGAACCCTCGAACCTGTTTTCTCAGCGCCGGATGTCCAACTGGGTGAGGAGCGTTCGATACCGCTCCACGTCGGTCCGTTTCAAGTAGTCGAGCAGCTTGCGCCGCTGACTGACCATCATAATGAGGCCCCGCCGGGAGTGATGATCCTTCGCGTGAGCCTTGAAATGGTCGCTCAACTCCGCGATCCGTTTGCTCAGGATCGCGACCTGAACTTCGGGCGACCCGGTATCTTTTTCGTGGCGCCGAAATGTGTTGATCACCCCCATCTTGACCGTCTTTTCCAACATGTCGATTCCCCTTTCCGTATCTGAATCCGCTACCGCGAACGAACCGAGTCTTGCGAGAAGCCCTGGTCGCTCGATACCTTCGATACCCGATCCCGCAGCACCCGATCGATCTTGAGCACGGCGCTGGTCCCCCGTGCGAGCAACGTGGCGTGATCTGCCGGCGCCGTGGCCAGCGCAACGGTGACGCCGTTACTTCGAATCCGCACGAGTCCACCGGCACGGCAGGCCCCGAGCCACCGTGCGACGCGCGCAGCCGGAAGCGCCACGCCGTGGCACACGCGCTCCGCGGTCTCGGGGTCCACCTCGGCGGCCGGCGTGTCGCTCAACGCCAGATCGATCGAGACCACCCGTTGCCCGACTGTGCCGTCACGCGCGGCCGCTTCAAGCTCGCCGAGCGTGACGGCTTGGTCGATCCCGAACGCGCCCACGCGGCGCCGATCAAGCGCCTGCATGTACGCCCCCACGCCCAGGCGCTCGCCGGCGTCGGCGCACAGCGTCCGGACATAGGTGCCCTTCGAACAGGTCACGTCGAACGTGACGTCGTCTTCGGCGATCCCTAGCACCTGCAGTCGCGAGATGGTGACGGCTCTGGGCCGTCGCTCCACGACGCGACCGGCCCGCGCGGCTTTGTACAGCGGCACGCCACCCACCTTGACCGCGGAATACATCGGGGGGATCTGCGTTTGGGATCCGACAAAACCTTGCAGCACCCGGATCACCTCGTCCGGCGCCACGCGTACGGTCGAGCGCGTGAGCACCCGCCCCGTCGCGTCCTGGGTATCCGTCGTCGCGCCAAGCCGCATGACCACGCGGTACTCCTTGTCGGTTTCCAACAAGTAGTGGGCGACCTTGGTCGCTCTTCCGATGCAAATCGGCAACACGCCGGTGGCGAGCGGATCCAACGTCCCGGTGTGCCCAACGCGGGTCTCACGAAGCAGGCCTCGAACCTTGGCGACCACGTCGTGGGAGGTCCAGTCGGGCGGTTTATTAATGATCAGGAATCCGTCCATTGTCACTCGATCCGCAGGTCGCTCTCTCGGCCCGCTAGGGCGCCTCTCGGGCCGTGGCCTCTTCGACCGCCTTCAACACTTTCGCCTTCACACTTGCCAGATCGCCCTGCACCGTGCATCCCGCGGCGTTGCGGTGGCCGCCGCCCCCGAAGCTCTCCGCCACGTTCGCGACGTTCACCCGCCCCTGCGAGCGCAGGCTGATCTTGTATTGGGTCGCGTTGACTTCCCGGAACAAAACCGCAACCTCCACGCCCTTGAGCGATCGCGGGTAGTTCACCATCTCTTCGGTGTCCTCGGGCGACGTTCCAGTGGCGCGGAAGGTTTCTTGAGTCACGGTGACCCACGCGATTTTCCCGCCCGGATGGCGCTCCATCCCGCGGAGCAATTCTCCGAGCAGCTTGAGCCGCCCCGGCGAGTTCCGATCGTAGATGGCCTGCGACACCGCCTCGGCCTTCACTCCGCATTCCAGCAGATCGGCGGCCATGCGGAGCGTCGCGGGTTTGGTGTTGGAGTACCGGAACGATCCGGTTTCGGTCAGCAGCGTGGTGTAGAGACACAATGCGATCTCGCGCGAAATCGGCACGCCCCATGCGCGGATCAACTCGTACACCATTTGGCCCGACGCGGTCGCGTCCGGCTCGATCCAATTGAGCCCGCCGAACCCGCGGTTGGTCACGTGGTGATCGATGTTGACCACCAACTTGACGGGCGGAGGCGTGTGGTCGAACATCCCTGTGCGGCCCAGATCGCCGCAGTCCACAATCGCCAGCACGTCGTAGGAGGGAGGGAGCGTATTGCGTCGCAGCACGACGCCCTGCACCGGCAGAAAATCCAGATACGCTGGCACCGGGTCTTTGATGACCACGTCCGCACTCTTGCCTGCGGCCCGGAGCGCGAGGGCAAGCGCCACGGCTGAGCCGAGCGCGTCGCCTTCGGGACTGACGTGTGTGGACACGCTGAAGGATTGGTACCCCTTCAACGCTTCCACCACGGCGCGGGCGTCAGCCGCGGTGGTCGTCCCCATCCGGCTCCCCTCCCGTCGCGTCCTTCGCGTCGTGCAGCTCGTCCATAATCGCCTCGATCCGGACCGCACGCCCCGGCGTGTCGTCCCGTTTGAACACCAACTCCGGCGTATACTTCATCCGCATCCGCCGCCCCAACTCCGCTCGGATGAATCCGGCGGCTCGACCCAGCGCCTCGAGCGCTTCTGCGGCGCGGGGTCCCTCCTCCAAGACACTGACGAACACGGTCGCGTGTCTGAGATCCGGACTGACCACCACCCCGGTCACGGTGACGAACCCGATGCGAGGGTCCTTGACCCGTCGCAGGAGCAAGTCCGCGATCTCGCCGCGCATGAGGTCCCCCACGCGATCGGTCCGCTTGAAGCCCATCCCCCTGTCCGTTCCGCGCACTGCGCCTCCATCAGACGAACTCCAACTCGGTCCGCACCAGATCCACGGCTCGATCGCGCTCCACCGCGCGGACAAGTTGATCCAACACCCCGTTCACATAGGGGCGGTCCGTTCCAACGCACGCCGCGGCCAAAACCGCGCGCTGCCACAACTCGTGGGCGTCCACTTCAGCCACCGACACGTTGAAGTGCTGCCGCAGGCGATCTTTCAAGCTCTTGACCACCTGTCGCTTCTCCTTTAACGAGTGCCGGTCCGGCAAATGAAGCTCGATCCGACAGACTCCAATGATCATTCCCATCCGAGCGGGGCCACCCCCTCCCTTACCCTCCCCCCTTGAGGGGGAGGGAT
>JBFLXB010000015.1 GCA_040757335.1 Nitrospirota bacterium
GGTCGCGAGGCGCGATGGCGCCTCGCGGATCATCGCGGCCGGTGGATCGTCCTGTTCTTCTATCCCGCGGATTTCACGTTCGTGTGCCCCACCGAGGTGATGGGCTTCCACCGAGAGCGTGACGCGTTCCGCAAGCTGGGCGTGGAGATCCTCGGCGTCAGCGTGGACTCGGTAGAGAGCCACCGGGCCTGGGCGCTGGAACTGGGGGGAATCGACTACCCGTTGCTGTCGGATGTGGATCGCTCGGTCTCCACGGCGTGCGGCGTGCTGGATCGTCGAGCGGGCGTGCCGCGTCGCGTCACGTTCATCATCGACCCCGAGGGGGTGGTGGCCTACGTGGTAGCGAGCCACCATAACGTCGGACGCAGCGTGGAGGAGACGCTCAGGGTGGTGGCGGCCCTGCAAACGGGCCGACTGTGCCCCGCGGATTGGCATCCGGGGGATCCTACCTCTGATTTGGGTCCCAAGTACTGACGCGTGGCCGCTCTGGATGACAAGCGGCGCCGCATCGAACAGCGCGGCCGCGTCCGCGAATTCGTGTTCGGGATCCAGGATGGCCTGATCAGCAACCTGGGGCTGGTGTCGGGCATCCAAGGCGCGACCGCGGACCTCACCATTGTCCTGATCGGCGGCATCACCGCCGCGGTGTCCGGCGCCATCTCGATGGCCGCAGGGTCGTATCTTTCCTCCAAAGCGGAAAAGGAGATTTTCGACGCCGAGATTCGCGCCGAGACCGAGCGATTGACCGGGGAGCCCTACTTGGCGCAGGAGGCCGTGCTGGAGTCGCTTCAGGCCGAGGGTCTGCCCCGCGAGAACGCGTACCGGGTCGTGCGCCTCCTGCAACCGCGTCCGGAGATCATCCTGCACACCTACCACGAAAAGGTGTTGGGGCTTGGCCGCGCCGAGATCAACCGCCCAGTACTGGCTGCGTCGGTGATGGGGGCGTCGTTCACCGTCGGCTCGATCGTTCCCCTCGTGCCCTACGTGTTGGCGCCGGGGCATCTGGCGTTGCCCGTGTCGGTCGCGGTGTCCACCGCCACGCTCTTCGGCGTAGGAGTGTTCAAAGGTGTCTTGGCGAGGAGGTCGCCGTGGCTGTCGGGTCTTGAATTCTTCGCGATTGCGTTGGGTTCCGCCGCCCTCGGGTACGGCCTCGGCCTTGCGATCAGCGCGCTCAGCGGGTGACGTGCGCCTGAACCGACATGACCCTGGGCATCCGCCTGCTCCTTGAGCGGGCAGTGGAAACCCGTGTACAATGCGTGCGCTGAGATGATCGGACCGATCCCTTCGCGATGAAATTCCACCGCCGCAACGACCCCCTCCTTGAGGCCGTCCGAGAGATTCAAGAGTACTGCGAGATTCACCATCTGCCCGTGTTCTCCGGATACCTGACGCGCGAACACGAGACCGTCGCGGTGTGGAACGTCACGCGAAGCCGAGACTGGAAAGCGTTCTTAGACCTGGCGGCGTCTCGTGGAGTCGGTCTGGTCTACCTGGACTGGGTCATGTTTGACGAGCACCACGTCGACGAGGCGCTGATCCGCGGGGATGAGACTCACGAGACGGCGGAAACCGATCCGCAGGTGGACGAGTACAACCGGGAACTTGAGAGTTTCCGAACGCACGCGGGGTTGACCGGCGTCATCGAGATCGCATTCTCCCTGGCCGGGGTGTGGCACGTCTTCGAGTGGCAAGCCGAGTGGTTTACCGAGTTCGAACGCTGTGTGGACGCGTGGGACGAGGGCGCGTATCATCCGAGGCGGCTGCCGAGGGCTCGTCTCCACGACTTGGCCAATCAACTGGTCAACCACCCCAAGTACCAGGTCTGCCAGAGCAAGGCGCAACGACGATATCTCCTGGAGCAGTTGCTCGGCCGGGAGTTCGAGTCCGTTCGTGCATCGGACGTCACGGGAGTGCTGGACCGCGCAGAGGCGATCTTTGAGTTGGAGATCAAACCCTTGGAACGCAGCTATCTCAAGCAGCGCGCCCGTGAACTCAAGGCACAAGGCCTGTCGATCGACGCCATTGCCGGCAGCCTGGGGGTGTCGCGGGCCGCCGCCAAAGGCCTCCTCGCGGGGTAGGAGCCCGTCCGGGCAGGGCCATCTGCGGCGTTGCCGCTCTCTTCAAGGTGCCACGGCCGCCTCACCGTCTCGTCGGCGCTCGTGGCTCGGCGCCACTTCTTCGTGGCGCCACTCGCCTCACGTACGCACTTAGTACGCTGCGCTCCGGTGCTCGCGGCGCCTGGCATCTGGCCCTTCGCGAACGGGCTGATGCTACAAAGCCTTGTCGATTTCTACGTGCAGAGCGATTTCTCGCAGGATGTCGGCGACCTTCGCGCACGCGTCGTGCGGGCCCAGGTAACACGCGGCGCGACCGGTTTCGTGGGCTTGCAGGGTGATCGCGAACGCGTCTTCGGTCGAGACGCCGGTGGCTTTCTGAACCTGTCGGACCACGTCGTCGAACGCGTGGACGTCGTCGTTGTACAGAATCACGTGGAACGCGTCGCCCGAGGAGCCGCCGCTTGTCGACTCCTCGCGACGGCTCGGAACCTCCACGGCGCGCGACGCGGCGATCATCGGGACCCGAGCAGTCGGGTGAGTTCGGCTTCCAGGGTGCGCACCCACTCGACCAAGGGCACCTCCGCGTCGACCACGATCTGAAACTTCCCCGCGGGTGTCCGCGTGACGCGGCCCGGGCTCTCGGGACTCAACGGGATTTCGATCGCCTCCCGGTGGATGCCGAGGCGATCGGTGACCGCAAAGATTTGGTTGATCTCGTTCATCCGGACGACGTGGAGCGGCATGTCGCTTTCAGGCTGATGCAAGCAGCGCCCGCAGCGCGGCGGGGTCGGTCAGGGGCGCCGAGCAGGTGAACCGGCGGCAGACGTACGCGGTCGGTCGGCCGTCCCGCAGGGGCTTGCCTCTCGCAGCCTCGGGCACCATCGCACCGTCGGCACGCTCGGCCTCCGTGACGGTGAGCGTACGGTTGGGCAGATAGCTCCCGTGAACCGCCCGCAATAACGCGCGCGCGTCTGCGTGTCCGCGCGGCCCGATGATGACGACATCCACCGTCCCTTCGTGATACAAGTCCAGGGCGCACAGCAGATTGGCGTACCCGAACGGATTGTCTTCCATCGCGCGGCCGGAAAGCGTGAAGAGGCGTTCGGCGAAGTCGCGGTAGGCGGCCACGCCCAGGTACGCGGCCAGACGGAGCAGGGTGAACGAGGCCTGGGACGAACCCGATGGAATCGACTGGTCCGCGCCGGAGAGGGGCCGCGTCACGAGGACCTCGTGATCGTGGCTGGTCACGTGCAAGCCGCGACCGTCTTGGGCCCAAAACTGCGCCAGGACGGTATCCGTGAGTTCCCGAGCCCACTCCAGGTGTCGCAGGGTCCCCGTGGCCTCGTACACGTCGATCAGCGCATTGGCCAGGAAGGTATAGTCATCCAGGTATCCGTTGAGTTTGGCACGGCCATCCTTCCACGTGCGCAACAAGCGACCGTCCCGCCACAATTCGCGGGCGATAAACGCCACGGCGTCTTCCGCGGCCCCGACGTAACGCGGTTCGTCGAGCGCGGCCCCGGCCCGCGCGAGCGCGGAGATCGCCAGGCCGTTCCAGCTCGTGAGGATTTTCTCGTCCCGAAACGGTTTGACGCGCGTTTCGCGCGCCGCAAACAGCCGGCTCCGCGACGCCGCGAGTTTGGCGCGGACCTCCTCGATCGGACGGTTGAACTCCACGGCCAGGGCGTCCTCGCGCAACATCACCCGAAGGATCGTCCGGCCTTCGAAGTTACCGCGCTCGGTGACGCCGTACGCGCGGCAGAAAACCTTGGCGTCCTCGGGTCCCAACACTCGTTCGATCTCCTCGGGCGTCCACACGAAAAATTTCCCCTCGTGCCCCTCGCTGTCCGCGTCCTGGGTGCTGAAGAACCCGCCGCCGGGATGGCGCATCTCCCGCAAGAGGTAATCGGCGGTCTCGCGCGCGACCCGGGCGAAGTCGGCGTCGCCGCTGGCCTGGAAGAGATCGAGCGCCAGGGGAATCAACAAGGCGTTGTCGTAGAGCATCTTCTCGAAGTGCGGGACGAGCCATTGGCCGTCCACCGAGTAACGGTGAAACCCGCCGCCGAGCTGGTCGTAAATCCCGCCGGCCGCCATCATCTGAAGGGTGAAGGCGGCGCGGCGTCGAGCCTCCGTATCACCGCTGGCTCGGGCATGGCGAATGAACAGTTCCAGGGCCATGGTGCTGGGAAATTTCGGTCCGGTGCCGAAGCCGCCGTGCATGGGTTCGAACAGGCGGGTGAGCGACTCCGCCGCCGACGCGATGAGATCCCGGCCCGGAACCCCGTCGGCGGGTTCAGGCGTTTCGATTTTGTCGAGGATCGCCACCGCCTGCTCACCGGTGTGCGCCAGATCCTGGGCCTTGTCCCGGTAGGCGGTTGCGACCGCTTCGATCACGCGGGGAAAGCCGGGCATGCCGTGTCGGTCTTCGGGAGGGAAATACGTGCCGGCATGAAAGGGTTTCCCGTCCGGGGTCAGGAACATCGTGAGCGGCCAGCCGCCGCCTCGACGGTTGAAGACTTGGAACGCGGTCTGGTAGATCTGATCCAGGTCGGGCCGCTCTTCCCGATCGACTTTGATGTTCACGAAGTGCCGATTCATCAGCGCGGCGATGTCTTCGTCCTCAAACGATTCGTGTTCCATCACGTGGCACCAATGGCACGCGGAGTAGCCGATGGAGAGCAGCACGGGCTTGTGCTCGGCCCTCGCTTTCGCAAAGGCCTCCTCGCCCCACGGATACCAGTCGACGGGGTTGTGCGCGTGCTGGAGGAGGTACGGGCTCGTCTCGTGAACGAGGCGGTTGGAGTGCCGCGGGGGAGAGGTCATTTCCGTCACATCGGAGATCGCGCAGCGCGCCGAGCGACGGGTATCTTAATACGATCGCCTGGCGCGTGTAAACACCGCGCGGCCCGGCGGCCGCGCGCGTGGGCCATCCCGTCGTGATCCGATGAGCGGGTGGACCTTCTCCGGCCGTCGGTCTCTTCCGGCCTTTCCCGGCTGGCGAGTCGCGTTGGGGCCGGGCATCGTCTGGATGGCGCTGGCGCAGGGCAGCGGCGAGTTGATCTGGTGGCCGTACGTGGTGGCCAAATACGGGTTGACGTTCCTCGCGCTGCTCGTTCCCGCTTGCCTGCTGCAATACCCGGTCACCGTCGAAATCGGTCGGTACACCTTGCTCACGGGAGAAACGATTTTTCAGGGCTTCTTTCGGCTCAACCGCTGGTTGGGGATCGTTCTCTGGATTTTGATGACGCTCTCGTTCCTGTGGTTCGGGGCGTTCGCCTCGGCCGGCGGGACGGCTTTGGCGGCGCTCACGAATTTCCCTTCCGGGTGGACGGCACGAGGTCAGACGCTCTTCTGGGCCTATGCGTCGATTGCGGTGTTCGTCCTCGCCGTGCTGTTCAGCGGCGTGGTCTATGCGACGATCGAACGGTTCATGAAAGCCGTGGCCGTCGTGACCGTGGCGGGCCTGCTTTGGGCGTGTCTCCAACCCGAGGTCCTGTCGGTGGCGCCCGCGTTCCTGCAGGGGCTCGTGTCGCTCTCGACCCCCCTGCCGCGGCCGTGGGATCCGGCGGATGCCACCAAACTGCTCACCGCCGTCACGTTCGCGGGGTTGGGGGGCTTCTGGATCTTGTTCTATTCCTACTGGCTGCGCGACAAAGGCTGCGCCATGGCGGCGCACATCGGTCGGATCACGGGACCGCTGGCCGGCAAGCCGGAGGCGATTCCCGCCGAAGGCCACCTGCCGGAGGATTTGCCGGAGGCCGAGGCGAGGTGGGGGACGTGGCGGCGCTACCTGTCGGGCGACGCGCTGATCGGCATCGGAGGGAACCTCGCCACCACGCTGATGACGTGCCTGCTCGCGTATGCCTTGTTGTTCCCCCAGGGGCTGCTGCCGCAGGACTACGAACTGGCCGTGGTCCAGGCCCGGTTCTTCGAGGTGAGTTGGGGCGCGTTCGGCAGGATCCTCTTTTTGCTCGTCGCCGCCGCGTTCTTGACCGATACCTGGCTCGCCACCGCCGACGCGGTCAGCCGCATCCAGGCCGACATCGTGTACACGTTGTTTCCCCGAGCCCGCCGCCTGGAAGTGCGGCAGTGGTACTACGTGGTGCTGGGCGTACTCACGGTGATCACGTCGCTCACCATGTTGGTGGCGGCTCCCGGTCCCTTGATTCTCACCAGCGCCGTGATCGGATTCGTCGGCACCGTGATTTTCCCGGTGGCGTTGTGGCGACTGAACCGAAGATTGGCGCCGCAACTGCCCGCGTGGGCCGCGCCGAGTCGGGCGTCACAGGCGCTGCTGGGCCTGTCGTTTGCAGCCTACGTCGCGCTGGCGCTGGCGTACCTGGCCGCATTGGTCGGGTCGTGGTAGGGCCGATCGACTTTATTGAATGATGGTCAGCTTGGTCGCTGCGGCGGTCACGACCTTGACCTGCTCGATGACCGCGCTCGCGATCCTGCCGAAGGCCTCGGCTTGCGGGGAGTTCGGGTGTGCGTCCACCACCGGACGGCCTTCGTCGCCGCCGACGCGAATCGCCAAGTCGATCGGGACTTCCCCCAAAAACGGCACGCCCAGCGTTTTGGCCGCGGCTTGTCCGCCGCCGTGCGAAAAAATATCCGTGCGTTCCTTGCAGTGCGGGCAGAGAAACGAGCTCATGTTCTCGACGATCCCCAACACCGGGACGTGGACCTTCTGGAACATGGCAAGCCCCTTGCGGGAATCCAGCAGGGAGACCTCCTGCGGCGTGGTGACGATCACCGCGCCGGTCAAGGGGACGAGCTGCGAGAGCGAGAGCTGCGCATCGCCGGTGCCCGGGGGCAAGTCCACCACCAGGTAGTCCAACTCGCCCCAGTCCACGTCGCGCAAGAACTGCTGGATCGCGGAATTGATCATCGGCCCGCGCCAGACCACCGGGCTGTCTTCCGGGATGAAAAATCCGATCGACATCAGTTTGACGCCGTAGCGCACCGGCGGGCGGAGTTTCTGCCCCTCGCTGCCGTGCACGTCGGCCTGTTTGATCCCCATCATCAAGGGTACGTTGGGTCCGTACACGTCGCAGTCGAGCAGGCCCACCCGCAAGCCGCGTTGGGCCATGGCCACGGCCAGGTTGACGGCGACCGTGGTCTTCCCGACGCCGCCTTTGCCGCTGCTGACTGCGATCGTGTGCTTGACGTGAGGAATCAGGCTATCCTGATCCGGCATGCCGTGCTCCTGTGGAACAACCCCGAGCGCGTACACGCGGCTGCCGTGCACGCGGGATGGGAGTGGCATTATAAGAGGCCGTTCTCCGGGAAGTCAATTTTGGCGGGGCGGGGGTAGGTGTGACGGCTCGTCACTTACCAGGGGTCGAGGGCTCGACGACCACCACCCGGTTTTTGCCCTGTTTTTTAGCCTGGTACAACGCCTGGTCCGCCAGGTCGATGAACGCGGTGGTCGATCGAATGGCATTGCCGGGCAGCGAGGCTACGCCGATGCTCACCGTGATCGAGTTCGGCGGGCTTTGTTGCGGGAAGAAGGTGTGGTGCATCACCATTTCCCGGATGCGGTCCGCTACGTGGCCGGCTCCGCCCGGGTTGTTCTGCGCAAGGATGACGAGGAACTCGTCGCCGCCGTATCGGACCGCGAAGTCGTAGCCGCGCAGCGTGGTCTGCAGCAAGCGGCCCACGGTGCGCAGCACCTCGTCGCCTGCCAGGTGCCCGTAGGTGTCGTTGATGGCTTTGAAGTTATCCACGTCGATCATCAAGCAGGAGAGTTTCAGGTCGTGACGCTGAGACCGTCTCAGCTCCCGCGTCAGTGCCCCACCCAGGTAGTTCTGGTTGTAGAGGCCGGTCAAGGCATCGATAATGGCCTGCTGTTCGATCGACCGCATTTGCGCCCGCAGGCGCAGCATCACGCGTGTACGGGCGACCAGCTCAGCCGGGTGGTACGGTTTGGTCAAGAAGTCTTGCGCGCCGTGATCGAAGGTCAATAGTTTCTCTTCGATCTGGTTCTGCGACGTCACCATGATGACGGGAGTATGCTGGAATCGGTCGTCTTGTCGGATGGCGGCGAGGAGCTTCAGGCCATCCATACGCGGCATCACGAGGTCCGTGATGATGAGGTCGACCGGCGATCCGGCCACATGCTTGAGCGCCTCGACGCCGTCCGACGCCTCCAGGATCTCCAGGGAAGGGTCGGACTCCTTCAGAATCCGGACCAGGTCCGCTCGCAGCGCGGCGTTGTCGTCAACGACCAGTATTCGCTGAGCCAAGGGGATGCTCCGCAGCACTTCGCTAATTATAGCGAGAAGAAGTGGCGCGCCCAGAGGGATTTGAACCCCCGACCTACGGATTCGTAGTCCGGCGCTCTATCCAGCTGAGCTATGGGCGCGCAACAACTCTCGTGGTCAGCGCTACGTCGCTGGTACGCCCTCTTTGAGGGACAAGCCGTAGCGCGGGTGCGTGAACGGATGCACCGACGGATACATAGAAAACAACCAAGCGTCAAAGATCGGGTTGCCCGCTTCGACAACGGTCACTTTCACCGCCGGATTCTCGGGTCGGTCCGACACGGAGGTGAACACCGAATCCTGGATCGTGAAATCGGGCAAGAAATCCCCGACCTCGAGCGTCAATGACGTGTTCGGTACTGCAAAGCGACTGCGCAGCGGCACCGCATATTCGGTCGTTGCTCCCGTGGATTTGTCTTCCACCACGAGCCGGACCGCTCCCCACTTGCCCTTGACCGACTCCGGAACCACGGTGACCCCACCCCCCTGGATCTTGGGGATATCCGACGGCAGGCCTTGCTCCTCCGCGGGGGGAGCCGTAGAACCGGCCGGATTGCCCTGGGGGCAGCCAACGAGGCTGAGCGCGGCGAACAGAAGACCGACTAGGAAACGATTTGGCATGGTCAGAGCGATTTCAATGTCTGCAACATCTCAGCCCCGGAACCGCCCCGTTGTTTTTGCCGCCCGCTTCGCGGGGTGTGGCGGAGAGGGAGGGATTTGAACCCTCGGTAGAGGTTTAAGCCCCTACGACGGTTTAGCAAACCGTTGCCTTCAGCCACTCGGCCACCTCTCCTCAAAGCTCGCTGAGCCGAACCTGCACTGCGCCGGAGGCGCAGAACCCGGTGCCTCTCCACTCAGGTGGCGAAGCAACGTAGGCGCGAATTCCAGCGCCGAGGCTCGGAGAGCATCGGCCCTTAACCATCGATTTACGCTCGCTTGCGGGACGCTTTGGTTTTCCCTTCGCGAAAAGCCCCTGATTGTAGGAAAATCCCTGGCGATTTGCAATGGCTCGCAGCCTGTCCTTATAATCCGCGGCATGCGTCCGTATGTTCTTCTCCTCGCGGCGATGGTGGTGGTCGGCTGTACGCGGACCAAAAGTCCCGACCCCACGCCGGATCTGTTTTCCCTCAGCGGGACCTACCAGGTGGGCAACAACCCGACCTTCTTGGCGTCGGCCGACTTCAACGTGGATGGCGTTCCGGACCTGGTCACGGCGAACATCAACGGCCAGAACGTGTCGGTCCTGTTGGGCCAGGGCGACGGCACGTTCGCGGAGCGGGTGCGTTATCGGGTGGGCGAACTCCCTCGCACGTTGGTGGCCGTGGATTTGACCCAAGACGGGATACCGGACTTGGTGGTGGCGAACAACGGGAGCAACTCGCTCTCCATCCTTAAGAACCGAGGCGACGGCACGTTCGCGGACGCGGAGCACCGGCCGGTCGGCCGGTCGCCCCTGGCGCTGACGGCCGCGGACTTCAACGGCGACGGGCTCGCCGACCTGGCCGTGTGCCTGCGTTTCGACCACCTGGTCGTGCTGCTCGGCGACGGCTCGGGCGGGTTTCTGGATTGGGGGGCGTTCGACCCCGGGGACACCCCGGCCGCGGTCGTGGCAGCCGACTTCAACGGCGACGCCTTCATCGATCTGGCGGTCGCCAATAGCGGAAGCATGAAGGGAAACGTCGCGATCTTTCTCGGGGACGGCGCCGGGCACTTCAAACCCTCGGGGGAATACGGAAACCACATCCGACCCATCCACATGACGGCGGGAGACTTCAACGGCGACGGCTACATGGACCTCGTGGAAACCGACGGCCCGCGCAACCTGCTGACGCTGTTCCTCGGCAAGGGTGACGGGGCGTTCGACCAAGGCCACGGATTCGCCGCGGAGAGCGGTCCGGTGTTCGTCGCCACGGGCGACTTCAACCGGGACGGACGTCTCGACGTGGCAGTGACCAATACGGTCAGCCACAGCCTGTCGGTCGTGATCGGGAATGGGGACGGCAGCTTCCGGTTCCCGCCGTTCGACTATCAAACCGACCGCGGTCCATTCTCCGCGGTGGTGACCGACTTCAACGCGGACCGGGTGCTCGACGTGGCCATCGCGCATTTTCAAAGCGAGAACGTCACCGTGTGGTTGGGAAAACCACCAACCGGGCCCGGGAATCAGGAAGGGTCCGGGATTTCGCCGGGGTCCGCGTAGGAACGGTCCCCACGCTGCTGGCCTGTCTCGCGCCGCTCAGCTACTCCACACCCTTTTTGCCGCCCTTCACTTTGACGACGAACCCACAGGCTGGAGTACGCCGCGGTCAAGGATCTCTCGAGGTTCTGGGACACCGCGGGGATCGCTACGTCGGATTCCTGTCGGTTGCCCTCAACTACCTGCTCTGCACCAAGGGCGCGAAGCACAATGGGCGTCTCGCTCGCTCAGGTGGCGAAGCAAGACGCGCCTTTGTTGCGAGGATCGGAGGGGGTAGGATTGCTGCGCCACACGCGAGGTTAGGCACAATTACATGGCGCGCCCTTGGCGCGCAGCGTGTTCGAACCCAGCGCGGGTTCTCAGCCTACCCCCAAGTCATGTGGCTGTGATGAAGGTCAAGTTCGTCTTGCAGCCTCGGCGCGGGAAGACGCGCCTCCGTTGCACACCGCAAGCGAGGATCGGAGGGGGTAGGATTCGAACCCACGTCCCTTTCGGGATACGGTTTTCAAGACCGTCGCCTTCGACCACTCGGCCACCCCTCCCAACCTCGCTTGCGTGGCGGAACGTAGGCGCGGTTTCCCGCGCCGAGGCTCCGAGATGCTTCTGACCTTTTGCCTTCTCCCATCCTCGCTTGCGTAGCGCAACGTAGGGCCGGTTCCCAGGCCCGAGGCTGCGAGATGCTTTTGACCTTCGCCCTCTGCGATCCTCGCTTGCGTAGCGCAACGTAGGGCCGGTTCCCAGGCCCGAGGCTGCGAGATGCTTTTGACCTTCGCCCTCTGCGATCCTCGCTTGCGTAGCGCAACGTAGGGCGGTTGCTTGCGTAGCGGATAGCCCTAAATCCCCCCATCCCCCCTTTGTCAAAGGGGGGCAAGGGGGGATTCGCCGTTGATCTACCTCTTAGTACGTCCGTTCCTTCGGCGGATATTTTGTAATCGCCACGGGCAAGTATTCAAGCCTCGGGCCGCCCGACGTGTAGTAGGCCATCGTATGCTTCAGCCACTTCGCGTCGTCTCGATTCGGAAAATCGCGACGCGCGTGGGCGCCGCGCGACTCTTCGCGGGCGATCGCCCCGGTTACGATCGTCTCCGCCAGATCGACCAGCGAGCCCAACTCCAAGGCCGAGACCAGTTCGGTGTTGAATACGCGACTCTTGTCCTGAATCATCACCGCCGCCGCGCGAGCTCGTATGTGGGTCAACGCGGCGGACGCGCGTTGAAGCCGTTCGCGCGTGCGAAACACGCCGACGTCGTCACCCATGGTTGCGCCCAACGCGTCGCGAACCGCGGCCACGCGTTCGCCCGAGCGCCGGTTACGGATCGCCTCGATGCGTTCGCGATCGCGGGCCAGCGCTTCGCGCCCCACGCCGTCGGGTTTTGCCGTGCCCCGGATCTGTTTGACGGCGTCCTGCGCGCTGCGGCGGCCGAAGACGATGGTGTCCAGCAGCGAGTTGCCGCCCAGGCGGTTGCCGCCGTGCACGCTGACGCAGGCGCATTCGCCGGCGGCGTACAGACCCGGGATCGAGGTCCGGCCCCACGAGTCGGTCTTGATTCCGCCCATGCTGTAGTGCGCGCCCGGGCGGATCGGGATCGGGGCTTCGATCGGGTCCACTCCCACGTAGGTGATCGCCAGTTCGCGGATCTGCGGAAGGCGCTCCAGGATCTTCTGCCGACCCAAGTGGCGGAGGTCCAGCAGCACGCAGTCGTTCACCCCGCGTCCGGCCTCGATCTCCTCTTGTTCCGCGCGCGACACCACGTCGCGGCTCGCCAGCTCCAGCTTGTTGGGCGCGTACCGAGCCATGAAGCGCTCGCCGTTCGCGTTGAGCAGGTGCCCGCCTTCCCCCCGGGCGCCTTCGGTAATCAGGATGCCCGTGCGCTTGAGCGTGGTGGGGTGAAACTGCACCATCTCCATGTCCATGAGGGGCGCGCCCGCGCGGTAAGCCATGCTCATCCCGTCGCCGGTATTGATCAGCGCGTTGGTGCTCAAGGCGAAGACGCGGCCGTACCCCCCGGTGGCCAGAATCACGGCGTTGGCGGCGATGACCTCCAGCTCCCCGGTGAGGACGTTCATCGCCACACACCCCCGGCACGCGCCGCCCTCGATCACCAAAGACGTGACGTACCACTCCTCGTACGTCCGCGCCGCGCGTTTGACGAGCTGTTCGTACATCACGTGAAGCAAGGCATGGCCGGTACGGTCCGCCGCGTAGCAGGTGCGGGCGTAGCTCGCGGCGCCGAACGGACGCTGGGCGATCCTGCCGTCCGGGGTCCGGCTGAAAATCGCGCCCCTGCGCTCCAGGTCAAAAATGTCCTGAGGCCCTTCCTGACACATCACCTCGATGGCGTCCTGATCGCCGAGGTAATCGCTGCCCTTGACCGTATCGAACGCGTGCGACTCCCACGAATCTTGGGGATTGATCGCGGCGTTGATCCCGCCCTGGGCGGCGACCGAGTGGCTGCGCAGCGGGTGCACCTTGGAAATCAGCGCGACGTCCACGTCGGGCGGCGCTTCGATGGCGGCGCGCATGCCCGCGAGACCCCCGCCGATGATCAGAATGTCGTGGGAGAACAAGTCGCGCACCCCCTCCCTTACCCTCCCCCCTTGAGGGGGAGGGATGGGTGGGGGGTCCACCTCACCACCGGCTTCCTCGCCGCCAGCACTTCGTCCAAACGCGACCTCGGCGTGGTGTGCGGCGCGCCCAGCACCAACTCCGGTTGCTCCTCGCATTCGCGGGCGATGGCCAGCATGGCGTCGCAGAACGCGTCGAGCGTTTGGCGCGACTCGCTCTCCGGCGGCTCGACCATGATCGCGTCTTCGACCACCAGCGGGAAGTTGATGGTGGGGGGATAAAACCCGTAGTCGATCAGCCGTTTCGCGATATCCCAGGCGTGCACGCCCTTGGCGCGCTGACGTTTGGCGGAGAAAACGCACTCGTGCATGCACGCTCGGTCGTACGCCACGTGGTACGCGCCCGCCAGTTTCGCGCGGATGTAGTTGGCGTTGACGATCGCGTGACGACTGATGTCCGAAAGGCCCTCCGCGCCCAGCCGACGCACGTATGTATACGCGCGTACCAAGATGCCGAAATTACCGTAAAAGGAATGCAGTCGGCCGATCGACTGCGGGTGATTCGCCTCCAGATAGTAGCGGTCGCCCTCGCGTTCCACGGTCGGCGTCGGCAGGTACGGGATGAGCGGGGCTTTGACGCCGATGGGGCCCGCGCCGGGCCCGCCGCCGCCGTGCGGCGTCGAAAACGTCTTGTGCAAATTGAAATGCACCACGTCAAAGCCCATGTCTCCGGGCCGGACCAGGCCCAACAAGGCGTTCAGGTTCGCGCCGTCCATGTACAACAACGCTCCCGCGTCGTGCACGATCTTGGCGATCTTCACGATTTCCTTCTCGAACAGCCCCAGCGTGTTGGGGTTGGTGAGCATCAACGCGGCGCACTGCTCGTCGATCAGCTTCGACAAGTCGCCGACGTCCACCAATCCCTCGCTGTTGGAGTGCACGGTCTGGACCTCGTACCCCGCGAGCGCGGCGGAGGCGGGGTTGGTGCCGTGCGCAGAGTCGGGAATCAGGACCCGGCGTCTAGGCACGCCTCGCGCGGCGTGATACGCGCGGATCATCAGGATGCCGGCGAACTCGCCCTGCGCGCCGGCCGCGGGTTGCAGCGAGACGCGGTCCACGCCCGCGATTTCCTTCAATTCCTGTTCGAGCTCCCACATGAGGCGCAACGCGCCCTGGGAAAGCGTGTCGCCCTGCAGGGGGTGCGCCATGGCTGCGCCGGGATGTCGAGCCATCTCTTCGTTGATTTTGGGGTTGTACTTCATGGTGCAGGACCCCAAGGGGTAGAAGCCCACGTCCACACCGTAGTTGTCGCGCGACAAACGGGTATAGTGCCGGACCACGTCCACCTCGCTCAGCTCAGGCAGGAGGGGATCTGTTGTCCGGCGCATCCCCGACGGGATGGCGTCGGAGGTCGGCGCGGACACGTCGAGGTCGGGCAGACGGTAGCCGCGGCGGCCCGGCGTGCTTTTTTCAAAGAGCAACGGTTCAGGCATCAGAGTCCTCTGAAAGATTTTGTTCAAGGGTTCAAAAGTTCAAGGGTTCAAGGATTCTATCGCGATGTGTTGAATATCTTGAACCCTTGAACGCCTTATCGTTTCCCGAGCACCTCCACCAGACGGTCAATCTCCGCGCGCGTTCGTTTTTCAGTCACGCACAGGAGCCAATGGTTCGTCCACGCGGGGTCGAGCGTTCCTAAGTCGAGTCCGCCGATGATCCCGGCCTTCAGCAGGGCCGCGTTCAGGTCCGCGGGCGGGCGCGGCGTAAGCACGACGAACTCCTTGAAGAACGGCGCGGCATACGGGCGCGAAAAGCCGGGCAGCGCCGCGAGCCGGTCGGCGGCATAGTGGGCCTTGGCCAGGCACTGCTCGCCCACCTCGCGCAGGCCGCGAGGACCGAGCGTGGCCAGATAGATCGACGCGGTCAGCGCCATGAGCGCCTGATTGGTGCAGATGTTCGAGGTCGCGCGTTCGCGCCGGATGTGCTGCTCGCGCGCCTGCAGCGTGAGGCAGTACCCGGGGCGGCCTTTGGTGTCCACCGTGGCGCCCACGATGCGGCCCGGCAGTTGGCGCATGAAGTCTTTCTTGGTCGCCATAAAGCCCACGAACGGTCCGCCGAAAGACATCGGATTCCCGAGGGCCTGGCCTTCGCCCACCGCGATATCCGCGCCCCAGGCGCCGGGCGGGACCAGCAGCCCGAGCGAAAGGGGATCGACCGACGCCGCCACCAGCGCGCCGTGTGCGTGGGCGATTCGCGCCACGGCCTCGACCTCCTCCAGATTGCCCAGAAAGTTGGGGTGTTGGATGAGGACCGCGGCGGTCTCTTTCGTGACGGCTCGTTCGAGGGCCTTCAAGTCGGTTCGCCCGTCCGCGAGTCCGACGTCATGAATCGGATGCGCGATGCCTTGGAGGTACGTCGCCACCACGGCACGATAATGGGGATGGATCGCCCCCGCCGCCACCAGCTTCGCGCGCTTGGTCACCCGGCAGGCCATGAGTGCGGCTTCGGCCAGAGCCGACGCGCCGTCGTACATCGAGGCGTTGGCCACGTCCATGCCGGTGAGCTCGCAGATCATGGTCTGAAACTCGAAGATCGTCTGCAGCAGGCCCTGACTCATCTCCGCCTGGTAGGGCGTATAGGCGGTGGAAAATTCCGATCGCGAGGCCAGAAACGGCACGATAGTAGGGATCGCGTGGTCGTACGCGCCGGCGCCCAAAAAACAAGCGTGGCGATCCGCGTGGGTGTTGCCGTCGAGCAGGCCGCCGATCTCGCGGCGCACCTCCAGTTCGGTGAGCGCGGGCGGGACCGCCAACGGCCGCGTCAATCGCGCGCTCGCCGGAATTTCCTTGAGCAGGTCGTCAAACCGCTCGACGCCGATCGCAACGAGCATGGCGCGGTGGTCGTCGGCGGTATTCGGCATGTACTCCATTACTGGTCCTTTCGTCCCCCCACTTATCCCCCCACCCTTCCCTCCCCCGCAAGGGGGGAGGGTGATGGAGGAGAAGACCGTCTCGTGTAGAAGGGCGGCTTCACGATCACGGCCTGTTTGCGTTTTCCGCGAATGTCGATTTCGATCGGGGTTCCAACCGCGGCGCGGGCTGCTTCGATATACCCCATTCCGATGCCCTTGTCGAGGGTCGGCGAGAGATTCCCGCTGGTGACCGTCCCCACGGCGTGGCCGCCGGCCATGATGGGATGGCCCTGCCGCGGCACGCCTTTGTCGATGAGCTCGAATCCCACGAGCCGACGATCAACGCCTCGCTCGCGTTGCGCCGTGAGCGGCGCCTTCCCCACAAAATCCGCCCCGCCGAAGTCCACGACCCAGTCCAACGCCGCCTCCAGCGGAGTGGTCGTCTCGTCGATCTCGTGGCCGTAGAGGGCGTAGCCCATCTCCAGGCGCAACGTGTCACGCGCGCCGAGTCCTACCGGAACCAAGCCCAGATCCTTGCCTCGGGCCAACGCCTGCTCCCACAGCGCCGCGATCGCCGTCTGGTCCGCCATCACTTCCACGCCCCACTCGCCGGTATACCCGGTGCGCGCGATCAACAGCGGCCGGTCCTGCCATGTGCTCTGGACGAACGTGTGGAGCCGAAACGGCGCGGGCAACGGAACCGCGAGGCGCGCCAGCACGTCCCGCGTGCGAGGTCCTTGCAGCGCGATCAGCCCGGTGTCCAGCGTCCGATCGATGACCGAGACTCCGGCCGGCCGATGACGTTCGAGCCACGCCGAGATTTTGAGGCGGTTCGCGCCGTTGACGATCAGCAGCCAGTCTTCGGCGGCTTTACGGTACACAAAGATGTCGTCGAGGATGGTGCCTCGTTCGTTGCATACCAGAGCGTAGCGAGCCGAGCCCGGCGTCAGGTCCGCCAGATTCCTGGTGACCAGCGAGCGCAGGTACGCACCGGCGCCGGGTCCGCGCACCTCGATGCGCCCCATGTGGCCGATGTCAAAGGCGCCGGCGGCGCGGCGAACCGCGAGATGTTCGCCCACGGTGCCGGCGTACGCAATGGGCATGTCCCAGCCCGCGAAGTCCACCAGCTTGGCCCCAAGCGCCCGGTGGTGGTCGTGCAGCGCGGTAGCGAGCAATCCGCCCGTCGATGTCTTCACGTCGTCGCCTCCCCCAAGTAAGCGGCGCGCACCTTGGGATCTTCCAGGAGCGCGGCGGACGGCCCCTGCAGCGCGATCCGCCCGGTTTCCATCACGTACGCGCGTCCGGCAAGAGCCAAGGCCGCTTTGGCATTCTGTTCCACCAGCAACATCGTGGTGCCCGCGCGGTGGATGGCGCGAATCATCTCAAAAATTCGCTCGACCATCAATGGGGCCAGTCCCAGCGACGGTTCATCGAGCAGCAACAGGGTCGGGCGCGCCATCAACGCGCGGCCGATCGCGAGCATCTGTTGTTCCCCGCCGCTGAGCGTGCCGCCGAGCTGCCGGCGCCGTTCGCGCAGCAGCGGGAAGTAGCCGAAGACCTGGTCGAGCGAGGCCGCGATCTCGCCGCGGTCGCGCCGCGTGAGGGCTCCGGCGTGCAGGTTCTCCAAGACCGTAAACCGGCGGAAGATCCGTCGTCCTTCCGGTACGTGCGCGATTCCGCGGCTCACAACGTCTGAGGCGGCGAGTCCGCTGATGGTCTGCCCCTGAAAGCGGATAGATCCTCCGGACACGGGCGTCGCGCCCGAGATCGTCATCAACGTGGTGCTCTTGCCGGCTCCGTTGGCGCCGATCAGCGCCACGATTTCGCCGGCGCGGATTTCCAGGTCGATGCCCTTGACGGCCTCGATGGGGCCGTAAGACACGCGGAGCCCGTCAGTGACCAGCATGGGACGACGAGCCCGCGCCTAGATACGCCTCGATCACGGCGGGATCGCGTTGCACCGCGCCGGGGGAACCCTCGGCGATCTTGACGCCGTAGTCAAATACCACCACCCGGTCGGACACGCCCATCACCACCTTCATGTCGTGTTCGATCAACAGCACGGTCACGCCATTGTCGCGAATCCGGCGGATGAGCGCCATCAGCGCCAGAGTCTCGGTGGGGTTCATGCCTGCGGCGGGTTCGTCGAGCAGCAGGAGTGACGGTCGACTCGCGAGCGCCCGCGCAATCTCCAAGCGTCGTTGCATGCCGTACGCCAGCTCTCCCGCGATGGCGTCCCCTGCGTCGGGAATCCCCACGAACTCCAGCCAACGGTCGGCGGTCTGTTCCGACGCTCGCGCCTCGTCGCGGGCGTAGGCCGCTCCCATGATGGCATCGAAGAGGCCCGACCGCTCGCGGCAATAACCGCCCACCAGCACGTTCTCGCGGCCGGAGAGTGTGGGGAAGAGTCGCACGTTCTGGAACGTGCGGGCGATCCCTCGCGCGGCAACGGCGTGAGGCGACAGTCCGGTCAGCGGCGCGCCGTCGAAGATGATGGTTCCCGCGTCGGGACGCACGAGTCCGGTCAAACAATTGAAAAAGGTGGTCTTGCCCGCGCCGTTGGGGCCGATCAGCGCCGTGATTGCGCCGCGGTCGATGGCAAAGCTGACGGCGTCAAGAGCCTTCAGGCCGCCGAATGCCTTGGTCACGCCCGAGGCGTCCAGCAGGGCGGTGTCCTTCATCAGGCGCCTCTGGCTCGCCCCATGGGCGCGCGACGGCCAAGCCCCTCGGGTCGCCACGCCATCATCGCCACTAGCGCGGCGCCGAACGCGAGCATGCGGAAGTCGTCCACGCCGCGGAGCAGCTCGGGCAACACCACGATGATGACCGCGCCGGCGGCCACTCCCATGACGCTCGACATGCCGCCCAGCACGACCATCGCGAGGATCACGACGGACTCGAAAAACGTGAAACTCTCGGGCGAGACGAACGCGTAACGAGCGGCAAAACACACGCCCGCGACGCCGGCCCAGCTCGCGCCCAATGCAAACGCCAGCACCTTGAGGCGCGTGGTGGGGACGCCCACCGCTTCCGCGGCCAACTCGTCGTCCCGGATGGCCATCAAGGCCCGGCCGATCCGCGACGCGCGCAGGCGTGTGTTCACCACGATGGCGAGCAACGCGACCGCCAGCGTGACGTAGTAGAACTGCGGAGGGCTGGTGAGCGTGATCGGGCCGATCTGCGGTCGGCCGACGTTGAGAATGCCGTTGGGCCCGTTGGTCACCGAGTCCCAGTTGACCAGGACGAGATGCACGATTTGAATGAATCCCAACGTCACGATGGCGAGGTAGTCTCCGCGTAAGCGCAGCGTGATCATGCCCAGCAGCAGACCACACGCCGCGGACGCCAGCGCTCCCAGCGGAAGCCCGACCCAGAACGAGACGCCGAGGCGCGTGGACGCGATGGCGTAGCTGTAGGCGCCGAGGGCGTAGAACGAGGCGTACCCAAGATCGAGCAGGCCTGCGAGCCCGACCGTGGTTTGCAGGCCCAGCGCGAGGACGACGTACAGCCACGCGAGCGTGAGCACGTCGAGCACGTAGTTGTTCAGCGTGAGCGGGGCGGCGAGCAACGCCAAAATCACGACGGCTTGCACCCCGCGGTTGGAGATGCGGGCGCTGGGTGGGACCAGGGCGGCGAGTGATTTGGCGGAGGCGGTCAGTCCGCGGATCGCCCTGGGATGGCGACGGCCAAAGGTCCACCCGCCGAGCGCGAGGGCGATGATCACCGCCGTCGCGAGAGCCGGACGCCATCCGCCCAACGGCAGGAGCAGCGCGCCGACCACTGCAACGGTCCACCACGCCGACCACCGGACTGCTCCTGCCCTGATCATTGACAAGGCGTCACTCCCGTCCAATCGTGCGGCGCTGGGCGACAAGACGGCTGCGGATGCAAGGCGGAGCGAAGTCTCGCGCGCGCAGCGTACTGGTTCGTACGTGAGCACGAGAGACGACGCGACAACGCAGCAGACGCTGCCGTATCGGCGCCCAGATCATACTTTCTCGGGGATGCGTTCACCCATCAATCCCGTCGGACGAACGAGCAGAACCAGGATCAGGATCACGAACGCGATCACGTCTTTGTATTCGTTCGAGATATATCCCGCGCCAAGGCCCTCGGCGATCCCGAGCACCACGCCTCCCACCATCGCGCCCGGGATGTTGCCGATCCCGCCCAACACCGCGGCGGTAAACGCCTTGATCCCGGCCACGTATCCGATGAAGAAGTTGACCACCCCGTAGTACATCGCGACCATCACGCCCGCCACCGCCGCCAATGCCGAGCCGATCACAAAGGTGGCGGTGATCACGCGGTCGATCGGAACACCCACCAGGCTCGCCATCTTGGGGTCCTGCGCCGTGGCCCGCATGGCCAGCCCGAGCCGCGTGCGGCGAATGACCACCTGCAGGCCGGCCATGAGGCCGGCCGAGATGCCCATGATCGCGAGCTGCAGGCTGGTGATCGTCGCGTTGCCGACGGAATACGTGGTCGGCGGATCGCCGAACGCGGGGAAGACTTTGTCGCTGGACCCTTGCGTGAGCATGACCACGTTCTGAAGCAGGATCGAGACTCCGATCGCGGAGATCAGCGGGGTGAGGCGGTGGGTGCGGCGGAGCGGCCGATACGCCGCGCGCTCCACGGTGGCCCCGACCGCGCTGCAGTAGACGGCCGCCAGGGCGACCGCCGCGATCACTGACCACAGCGGCGCGCTCTGGGTCCAGCCCCAGGCGGTGAACACGGCCAACGACAGAATACCGATATACGCCCCCAGCATATAGATCTCCCCGTGGGCGAAGTTGATCAGCTCCAAAATCCCGTACACCATGGTGTACCCGAGGGCGACGAGTGCATAGACGCCGCCGAGGGTCACGCCGTTGACGAGTTGCTGGACGAACATGGATCGATATCAGACGAAACGAGTGTGCGCCGGTTGGCCGGTCGGCCGGTAAGCCGGTCGGATCAGGAAAGGCATGCGGTCAGGATGTAACGGGCGCACCGGCGAACTGGCGAACCGGTTAACCACCCTCGACCGGCGTCCAGTGTTGCTCGAACACCCCGTTCTCGACAATCCACACGATATAGGGGGCGTTGAGCACGTCGCCTTTGGTATCGAAACGGATCTCGCCTTGGGCCCCCTGGTGAGTCCGGCCCCGAATCGTTTCAGCCACCTTCGCGCCGTCGGTCGTGCCGGCAGCGGCAATCGCGCTCAACAGGACGTTGGCGGCGTCGTACGCGTAGATCGAATAGGGGCCGTGAGGGCCGAAGCGTTGGCTGTACGCGGCGAGGAAGGCTTGCGCTTGCGGAAGGTGTGACGCGTCCGGACCGAACGTGAGAAACGTGCCCTCGGCCGCCGGCCCAGCGATCTCCAGAAATTTTTGGTCGTAGGTTCCGTCGCCTACGATGAAGGGAGCGGGCAGGTTGAGTTCGCGCGCTTGTCGGACCAGGAGCCCGGCCTCGGGATAGATGCCTCCAAAGTAAATGACGTCCGGTTTGGCGCTTTTGACCGTGGTCAACACGGCGCGAAAATCCTTGTCCCCTTGCGTCACCCCGCTGGAGAACACGACTCGTGGTCCCTCGCCGAGGGCCTTGGCGAATTGTTCGGCCAGTCCCTGGCCGTAGGTAGTCTTGTCGTGCAGCACGGCCACGGCGCCCGTGGGGTAGCGGGCGCGCACGAACTGCGCGGCGACCGGGCCCTGCTGGTCGTCGCGGCCGCAGACGCGAAAGATCGTGGGGAATCCCTGCTCCGTGAGCTGCGGGTTGGTGGACGCGGGCGTGATCATCACGACCTTGGCCTGGTTGTACACGCCGGAGGCCGGAATCGACGCGCTGGAATTCCAGTGGCCGATCACGCCGACCACGCCGGAGTTCACGAACTTGTTGGCGACCGCGACCGCTTGTTTGGGATCGTGCTGATCGTCTTCAACCTGAAGGACGATTTTCTTGCCAAGCACGCCGCCCCTGGCGTTCCACTCGTCGACGGCCAATTCCACGCCGTGCCGCAGATCCGTGCCCATCTTGCTCTGATCGCCGGTCATGGGTCCGGCGGCGCCGATCTTGATCTCGTTGGAGGCCTTCGGGGTGCAGGACGCGGCCAGGAGCCCGAGAAGGAGTGCGAGGATGGTCAATGGTCGGGAAATGGTCACCGCTCTGATGCGTCCTCTGTGGAACAAGAACCCGGACCGGCTGAAATCGGCCTAGCTTACAAACCCCACCAGGGGTTGTCAACGGCGACGACTAAAAGTACGCGTTGACGCTGATCAGCGCCTCCCGCCAGTCGGGTCTCGCCTTCCATCCCGCCCGCACGTCCCAGTCTTTCGACAACGTGTAACGCAATTCGAGGTTGCTCACGAGGTCCGACGAACGGTCTCCAAGAAGGAACGCCCTGTAGCTGGCAAAGGCGTGCGCTCGCGCCTTGGCGGTGAGGTCGAAAAGCAGGCCGCCGGTGGCGCCGGGGCCGGCGCGATACCGTTCGTCAAAGATGGCGCCATACTGCGCGGCGAGTTCGCCCAACAGATACCAGACTTCTCGGCGCCACCATCTACTCTGCGCCGCACCTCCGATTCCGAAATCGAGACTGGGCGCGCTGCGATCACGGAACGCAAGGTCCTCCACCGGGAAGAACCCGGTACTAATCTGCCACGATGGCTTGGCGACCAGGCGGTTGTATGGGGTCAGCGAGATGATCCGGATCACGTCGAGGCGGTTGAGGTTCACCCCGGAAGCCCGGTTGTAGCGCAACACGGTGTTCATGAACTCGAGGTGGGTGTTTCGGGCGTAACCGCTTTCGTCGCCCAGGAGATCGTGCAGCGCCGGCCGGAGCGCGAGTTGCCCGAACCACTGCCCGGACGATCGGCCGCCGCCTAACCCAACGCGCGCCGTGCCATGCCCTGTTTCGGGCGGCGGTGGGGCGGGTGGAGACGATTCGTCTGAGGCGATGCGCAGCGCGGCACGCTCCAGCAGGATGTCACGCTGCAGCGCCTTGGTGCGGTCGGCGTCGTCCCCCTTCTCGCTGGGAAGTCGGTACGCCAGATGTCCGGACGCCACATCGAGAATCAATGCGCGGCGCTCATCAGGCAATGCCATGAAGTCAGGGGCGTGCAACACCGCAGGGTTGCGCAGGACGGCGAACAGCCAGGGCTCCTCGTCATGGCGCAGCCGCGATCGACGGTAAGAAACTTCAGTCTCGCGGGCGGGCCGATACGAGATGCGATCCACCAGGCCCGGCGAGTTGAGCAGCGCGCGGATTGTATCCGAGGGAATCGTCCACCAGGTGAACTGCTCGGTCAGGTGGAGGGAAGGGTCCGCCGCATCGAGGAGCGACAAGAGATGATACGAGCAATTCTCGTCGAAAAAGTAGTAATCAAAGTAGGTGGTGCCCATTTCCCACGCGTGTGCAAGGAGCCGCGCGATCTGCCCCTCTGTGAAGGTCAGGCGATATTCCCAGATATCCCTGCTTTCAATGTCGGTGTACTCGCGGGTCTTGACGTAATACGGCGTAATCGAAAACCGGCCTGGTAAGCCGCCACTCACACCCAGGATGATGGATCGCAGTGACGTGGGGGTGTTGGTGTCGGCGGCGAAGTTGATGGTGTAATCCAGCAGGCGACTGGTGTCGGGCCGGCCCTTGCGATCAATCCGGAGCAAGGTGTGGCCGAACATCGACGACGGGTTGTTCAAGTACGCCGAGGGGAAGACAAACGTGACCGACTCCGGGTCGAGCGCGGCGACCCATTGCCGGAACCGAATGCACTCCTGCTCGGAGAGTCGGGTCGGATCGAATCCGAGGCTCGCCTTCAACCACTGGTACCGGGCGACGAAGCGGCACTGGGGGTGTTGAATGTCCGGGCTCTCCAGCGTTTCCGAGAAGAACGCCGCCAGCGTGGCTTCCAATTCCGCCTCCGAATTGTACTTTCCGTCGTGAGCCAGAAAGAATCCCGGGCCGTCGGCTTCACTCTTCAGTCCCCCCAGTCGTGGCTTCCGGTAATGCATCAACACCTGCCACTCCCGGCTCTGGGCGAGCCCCTTCGCGCGCGCGTCAGCGATGAGCTCACTCAGATACGTCGAGTCGGGACGCGAGGGCTGCCCGAAGCTTCGGTCGACGAGGCCGATCACCGATCCGGTTATCAGCCCGGCGAACACGCAATACGCCGATAGCCGCGGACGTACCCACGGCGTTTGAGTCGGGCGCCACACGGCACCAAGAAAAAGGGCTCGGACAACCCAGGGGGTTGGCGAGCCCTTTTTCTGTGACGCAGAGATCGTCAGATCGGAGATGCGACGCTCGCTAGCACCGGGTCCGCTGCAAGGACCGTCTGGAGCGTGGCCAACATTTGAAGGGCATCCGTATCAGCAGTTGGGAACAATACGGAGTAGTGCTCCTGCGTCAGATGGAAGAAACGTGGTTGCAGGTCCACCGGCACCCCGATCAAAGTGGCCAAGGAAACGAGGTGCTCGCCATGGCCCTGCGCCATGTCTTCCGAGAGATTTTCGATCGTGGCCTGGGCGTACACCGCGGCCTCGTGTTCACGGCTGACGATCCCGTCCTGCGAGCAACCAGAGGTTCCGGTCGTCATCCCGAAGGTTTGATTGCCGGAGGTGCCGTTGGTTGTCGCGGCAAGGATCTGAGGAAGGAGGCCACGTTGCCCCTGAAAGAGCAGGTACCCTAACCCGCAGCCGGGTCCGCTTTTCGCCATAGGCCCACTGGTGCCGGGTAACTTGACCGACATGTCTTTGTCTTTCTCCGCCGCGGACGCGGGTGTCCACGCCAGCGCGACGGCAAAAGTTGCTGCCGAACACGTGATCAGTGCACGCTTCATCTGTTTCCGCATGATGACCTCCCTGTTGAAGTGAACAGCCAGCCCACGCGCCGCACGGATATAGCACAGCGTCGTGAGAGTTGCAATACGGGTGAGTCGGGCGGGTTACAGCCAGTGCCTGGCGAGGCGTTGTGACTCGGTGAGGAAGAACGCTTTGATGTCCTCCCAGACCAAAGGAGCCAGCAGCTTCGGGAGTGGTTCGCGCTCCGCGTCCTCGAAGTAACAAAGGGACTTGAGAATGTGCGCGCGGTTGTACGCGATCCGCCGAAATTTCACATCGAAGTCCCGGAGCAAGTCGTCCAAGGGCCTGCTTCGGGTGCAGATCGTATAGAGATCAACGAAGTCCCGGCGGCTCCCTCGGCTGGCCACCGCATCGATCTTCATACATCCGATATCCCGTAGGCTCGCCAGATTGATCCCCAGTCCGGACACGCAGGGATCGAGCAACGGGTATGGGTAGTGAAGAAACGTCAGCCTGGTTCCCTCAAAACGGGCGTGGACCGTTCCGGGTGCGGCTTCGACGCCGTCGAGTCGGCCTAGGCCAGAGAGCGTGTGGACAACGGCGTCCGCCTCGAACGAATCCGCGGAGAAAAAGTCGAGGTCATCGGATACGCGGTGGCCGAGTTGGAGGGCGACGGCGGTGCCACCGGCCAGGTAAAACGGACCGAGGACACCGGCGCGGCTCAGTGTGTCCAGATGGCGCGGTAGGTCTGCTGGAACGACTTCGACAAACACCGTACGTCCTTCGCGGGGACGTCAAGCACATTGGCCCAAAACCCCGCGCTGCGTCGAGACAACCGGCGAGTCGAACGCACGACGTCGACTACGCGCTCCCGGGGATAGGTCGCAAATAGCCACCGGACGGCGTCTTCGTCGCCCGATTCCAAGATTCGTTCGATCAAAAACACGGCGTGGGATGAGAGATCGACCGCGCCGGGGTCCACGTCCCATAGGCAGGACTTGACCGAAGGAGGAAGCACGCCCCACTATACCACGAAATCCCGTGCAGGGGTGAGGCGACTGGAGCTAGGGCGTTCGTCCCGGTGTGTCTGCGATTTCGTTCACGATTCGCTCCACCGCTTCAACCGGGTCTTGGGCGTCGCGGATGGGGCGCCCCACGACCAGGAAGTCCGCTCCCGCGGCGATGGCCTGAGCCGGGGTGTTGGCGCGGCGCTGGTCGTCTCCCGGGACTGCGGCCCAAGCGGGGCGAATGCCGGGTGTGACGACCACGAACTCGGGCCCGAACTGGGTCTTGACCACGTGCGCCTCGTTTGCCGAACACACGACGCCGGTGCATCCGGCATCGCGAGCAAGCGCGGCGCGGCGGAGCACAAGGGCTTCCACGGTGAGGTGCGGGTCATACCAGCCGGCGGCTCGTACGGCCGACGCGTCGGTGCTCGTCAACACCGTGACCCCCAGGAGCTGAGTCGCGGCGAGGCCGGGCGATGCGGCGGTCAACCGCTCGCTGGTTTCACAGTGAACCGTTAGAAAGCGGACGCCGTAGCGCTTGGCGGCGAGCCCGGCGGCGCGCATCGTGGCCGGGATGTCGTGAAATTTCAAATCGAGGAAGATGCCCGCCGTGGTGTGCTGGCGGATGGCTTCAAGAATCGCGGGACCCGCGCTCACAAACAGCTCCAACCCCACCTTGAACAGGCCGACGCGGGAGCCGATCCGCTTCACCAGATCCAACGCTTGCGGTTCCGACGCGAAGTCGAGCGCGACGATCAACCTTCCACGAGCTGCAGCGTGAAGATCCACGGCCGGGACTGTAGCGATCCGCGCGATCTCTGTCAATGAGCGAAAGCACTGCCTGATCGGACGGCGCTCGATATTTCGATATAATCCGGTGTGAGTTGACGGACCGAAACCCGTTGCTACACTGAACCACTGTCCGGATGCGGCACCGTGTCCGCAAGGAAGGTGCGTCATGGGTCAGGCAGACAGTCGTCGAGAGTTTACGCGGGTTCGCCTCGCCGTGGGCGTTGAAGTGGACCAACCGGGTCGGCCCAAGATTTCGGGGCGCGGGCGTGACCTGAGCGTGAAGGGCGTCTACGTTGAGTGTTCGAAGCCGCTCCCACCGTCCACGCCGTGCGATGTCACGATCGTGCTCTCGGGAACCCCCGAGCCCATGCAGGTGCACGTGACCGGTCGCGTCGTGTACGCGGAGCCCGGCGGCATGGGCATCGAGTTCGTCGAGGTGGACGTGGACAGCTTCATCCACCTTCGGAACCTCGTCCTGTACAACTCCGTGGACACCGAACAGGTGGAGCGGGAGTTCGCACAACACATCGGATGGAAGCGCAAAGGCTGACCGCGCAACGTTCGAAGCCGAAGGCTCACCCGAAGATCACCCGAGTGCAACGAGCGTTTCCGCCAAAAACAGGGAGGTTTGAGGCGGAACAGGGGCTAAACTCAGCAGGACAACAGCAACAGATTGCAAAGCCTCGCGCCGGGGAATCCGGCGCTCATTTTGCGGCCCGCTTTGCGGGGTGTGGTGGGCGATGCTGGTATCGAACCAGCGGCCTCTTGCGTGTGAAGCAAGCGCTCTACCACTGAGCTAATCGCCCGATCACTGCCGAATCAAGGAGTTGCATTGTACTGATCCGCCCCGGCCGAGTCAATTGTGCTCTGTTTGTGCTCGGCCACGGAACGAGTATTTGCCAGATAAATGACGCCAGGCAATCACCGACGTTTCTGGCAGCCGTTGAACGAAGCCGTAGCGGGGTCTGTTCCTTTCGGCGGATGAAGGAACGAACGGCGTGGAGCTGTGGACGAGCGAGGGAACCGATACCGGAACTACGTGTCACCAAAACACCGGGACCGGTACGCGTCTGGTCCTGAACATCAGACCCTAAGGCTAAGGTTGCTGCGGGGAGCCTTCCTTGTCCGTGGGCAGCACCGAGGGGTCGAACAGTACGGTGTGGGTGGCGCTGATCTTGATCTCCACGCGTCTACCCCGCTCGTAGACCACGTCCGAGGGTTGGCTGGAGTGCAGCGACCGTCCCGAAGCGAGACGGACGGTGTAGACGTTTTCCGAGCCCCGAAACTGGCGCGACAAC
Organism: Nitrospirota bacterium; assembly: GCA_040757335.1. NCBI lineage: Bacteria > Pseudomonadati > Nitrospirota > Nitrospirota bacterium. Next base: position 27,863 of record JBFLXB010000015.1, read on the forward strand.
ACCACCCCTGATCCGTCGGGGGTGGGCACCAGGGCCACGTCGTCCGGCCGGATCATCACCGACACGACCATCCCGTTCGGGAATCCTGACGTATTGGGGAACGGACCCAGTTCGGTCTTGACCTGAAGCCCGTCGACCGCGCCCGGAACGAAATCGGCCTGGCCCACGAACTCCGCCACGAACGGCGTGGTCGGCAGATGGTACACGACCTCCGGCGCCCCGAGTTGTTCCAGGCGCCCGCGGTTCAGCACGGCCACGCGGTCGGCCATGGCGAACGCCTCTTCGTGGTCATGCGTGACCAGCACCGTAGTGGCGCCGGACTGCTGCAGAATGGCATCCACCTCGGCCCGCATGCGCGAGCGCATGTCCGGATCGAGATTGGAGAATGGTTCATCGAGCAAGACCACGATCGGGTTGGGCGCAAGGGCCCTGGCCAGGGCCACGCGCTGCTGTTGCCCGCCGGAGAGTTGGTGGGGGTAGCGGTGCTCGAGCCCGGTGAGTCCCACCAGGTCCAACACCTCGGCCACGCGGCGGGTCTGGTCGCGCCGGTCCATCCGGTGGAGGCCAAAGGCCACGTTTTTCGAGACCGTCAGGTGGGGGAAGAGGGCGTAGTCTTGAAACACCATGCCCACTCCGCGCTGTTCCGGCGGAACCCAGAACCCGGCACCGGCCACGCAGGCTCCGCCGAGTCGGACCGTGCCCTCGGTCGGTGTCTCAAACCCCGCGATGAGGCGCAGCAGCGTGGTTTTCCCGCAACCGCTCGGTCCCAGCACCGCCAGCGTGTGCCCTCGGGCCACAGTGAGGGACAGGGCGTCGATGGCGGGCGCGTGTTCGGGGTGATACTGTTTCGTCACACCGGCCAGCTCGATGACGGGGGTCGTGGCGGTCACGGCGGAGTGGACAGTCTTTCCGGGGCGGTTGTGGACGGGTGGCGCCCGGAACAGCACCGGCTCGGGGGTCGTTTCATGAGAGGCTCGGAACGGTCAAGTCTGAAAATGAAAACTAATATCATCGTGCCCCATTGTCAAGAGCGGGACTGCGCCAGCGGGCTTCCTGTCATTGGTCAGCGCAGGCTCAGGAGGTACAGGTCGAGGAACAGGTAGACGAACCATCCCGCCAACAAGAGGAACCACCCGCCGATCAGGATGAAATCCAAGGTAGTGTGAAACGACACCGAGAAGTTCTCGGCGACCATGGTCGAGACGTCTTCGATCGCGTCCAGTTTTTGCTGGATCGAGGTTTGCCACGCTTCGAGGTGGAACTTCTTGGCCAGCAACGCATATACCCGCGCCGCGTACCAATCGCCGATCAGCTTGATCCGATGTTCCGCCGCTTGGGATTCCAGGAGCGTTTCAGCGCGGATTTTGAGGATCTCGCGGAGCACGGCGCGAATCTCCCGGCGGCGAAACCGGGATCCCATGGGCGTGGTCCGGAGCATCTGCGCAATGTGGGCGAGTCGGCGATCGAGCGCGTGATCCGACATCCGCAGACGCAGCAATTGGAGGTTCGCGATCTCGATGAGTTCGATGTTGGCCTCGAAATCCGCCTGAGGGTCGAAGAGGATCGCGCCGTCCCAGTCCACGATGATCAAGTCGTCCTTGCCGTACTTGATGTTGGCCTGCAGCGTGGCTCGGACCTCCTCTTCGTCGAGGGGGAGACGTTCGTCTTTGATCAGCCCGACCAGCCGCTCACCGTGCAGCGTGAGAAACACCTCCGGGTCTCCCTGGTAGTTCGCGATACAGTACACCCGGTACTCTTCCTCGAACGTGAGGTCACCTCCCAGCCGAACGAGGGCGGCGCGACACGCGTCGATGAGTTCGGTGTGCAGCTCGAACAGCGGGTCGGTGAGCAGATCATCCACGTCCATGCTGATCTCGGCGACGGCGAATCCCGGGTCGTACGTTTTCACCACCCGGATGGCGCGACGGCTCGCCAAGGTGATCGGCGTGCTCTCGATCATCTGTTGCCGCGGCATGAGATCGCCGTAGTTCGGCGCGGCCTTGGAGGGTTTGGAGGCCAGCGGGCCGGCTGGTGCGATGCGCGCGGCGACGGGGCTGATGACGAATCCGATCAGGCGGGCGGGAATCGCCAACGCGGCGCGTTCCATGGGCGGATCATACGGACGGGCCGTTCGGGGTGTCAATTCGGCGGTTTCGGGGCGCCGGAGGCGCATCCTACACCGGTCTTCTGGCCCGCGGATCGTTCGGGATTTCTCCTTGACTTCCGCGTCCAGCCTCCCCTACACTGGCGCCGATGCAAGCCGACCGTCCGGGGGTCGCACTGGCCACCATGCAGGACGTCTGGGACTTTTATCGGACGGATCTGCAGGGCGTAGAGTCGCATATCCAGAAGCACGTCGATTCCGGCGTCCCGCTCATCAATCAAGTCGCGCTCTATATCCTGACCAGCGGGGGCAAGCGCATCCGGCCCCTGCTCCTCATGATTTCGGCCCGCTTGAACGGCTACGACTCGCCGGGGGATCAGACGGTCACGCTGGCGAGCGCGATCGAGTACATTCACGCGGCTACGTTGCTGCACGACGACGTGTTGGACGACGCGTCGTTGCGACGCGGGAAGGACCCGGCGCACGCGTTGTGGGGCAACCGCGCGACCATTCTGGTGGGGGACTATCTCTATACCAAAGCCGTCTGCCTTGCCGTCCAACTCGGACTGTTGGAGGTGGATTCCATCCTGGCGCACGCGTGCCGCATCATGGCCGAGGGCGAGGCGCTGCAACTGCTCCACTGCGGCGACCTGGCGCTGACGGACGGGGACTACCTGAAGATTGTGGAGTGCAAGACCGCGGCGTTGATGTCCGCGGCCTGTCGGTTGGGCGGCGTGATCAGCGGCGCCGGCTGGGACGAGAAGGAGGCGCTCGGGCGATTCGGCCGCTACCTGGGTATCGCGTACCAGGTCGCAGATGACACGCTGGACTACATCGCGGACCAGGGGCGGCTGGGAAAAGCGCTGGGCAAGGACCTCTCCGAGGGCAAAATCACGCTGCCGTTGCTCCACCTCCTGCGAACCGCCAGCGGCGACGAGCGCCGTCTGGTGGAAACCGTGGTCCGCGAAGGCCAGGCGTCGCCCACACAATTGCGGGAGATCCTCGACCTCATGCAAAGCCACGGGTCCACCGCCTATGCCCTCGACGTGGCGCGGCAACACATCGCCATGGCGCAACAGAGCCTCGAGGTCTTCGACAACGGTCCCCACCGCCAAGCCCTGGCCGCCGTGGCCGACTTCGTCGTCACCCGCGACCACTGACCCATCCAGGTCGATCAGCGCCGTTCGGCCGACCTGCGTTCGGGGCGCAAAGATGATGGCTCCACGAATCGCCTCAATCGTCAGGCCCATCGCGATCGCCTTGCTGCTCGCGGTATCGTCCGTGGCATGTACCTCGGCGGAGCGCGCCGCGCAAGAGGCTTACGAACTCGCGCAGTTCGAACAGAAACAAGGCAATGCCGAACACGCGCGACAGCTTTACCAGGAGGTCATCACCAAATACCCCGACACGTCGTGGGCTAAGAAAGCCCGCGCCGGCTTGTCGGAACTCCAGCCTGCCCAGCCCTAGCCCGCCGTCGTTCGATACCGATTGCCGCAGGTTCGCAAAGAGGGACCGGAAACCCTCGCTCGTCTGGGCTAGGATATTCCCGTAGAGAATTTCGCAAAACCTCGTAGGTTTACCAGTTACGTGGGCGATTCTTTTTCAGTAGAGTCCCGTTCATCGGAAGAGAATTCCGGAACGGCCAGCGAAGGTCGTACACCTTTAACCAACCGAGAGGAGACGCTCGATGAGAATGATCGGTTTCGCTTTGGTCGCCCTGGTGGGAGCACTGGTGTCGTCCGCTCTCGCCCAAGAGGGAACGACCAACATGGACATCCTGATTCAGAAGGTCAAGGCCGATAAGAAGTTGCTCGTGGCGGCGAACATGGACCTGACCGACGCGGAGGGCAAGGCGTTCTGGCCCATCTATGACGCGTATCAAAAGGACCTTCAGGCCGTCAACGAGCGACTGGGCAAAGCGATTGCCGGGTATGCAGAGGCTTATGCCAAGGGACCGGTTCCGAACGACACGGCGAAAAAGGTCTTCAACGACGCGCTCGCAGCGGAGGAGGCAGAGTTGAAGTTGAAGCAAACCTACCTGCCCAAACTTGAAAAGGCCGTGTCGGCGGCAAAGGCCGTTCGGTATCTCCAGATCGAGAACAAGATCCGGGCCGCGATTCGGTACGAACTCGCCGACCAGATTCCGCTGGTCGATTAACACGTCGGTAGCGGTCAGCTTCCGACGAGCGCCACCTGGGCCTCGCGCCGGAGATCGGCGTCTCATACGAGATCGACTACGACGTGCGGGCAGTCCTGGCGCTGCGGTACAATTACGGCCTCGAGGCGTCGGACACCACGCTCCAGTACTGGACCGTGAAACTCGGGATCGGGTGGTAACGCGCACTCCCGACCGGAGCGAGCAGCATGATGCCGGTCACGGGAACTCTCCGCCGTTAGAACCACTCGCCGATGTAGAAGTACCAGCCGTCGGAATCTTGCCGCGTGCGTAGTCGACCAAGAGATTGACACGATGCTTCTCCGAGGCCATCCAGCGTAGTCCAAGCCCCCAGCTCGGCAAGGTGTCCTCGGTGGAGCGCTCCCGTCGTCGGAGCGATCGCCGACTCCCGTCCCGACCGTCGCGAATCGCAGATCGTCCTCTAACGCCGCTGCGGCGGTTGTGGTAATGTGGAGTCCTGTTTCGTACCCTAAAAGACGCAACGCCTGCGGGCGTGTGGCGTCGGCCACACGGAGCGCCGATATGACATCGAGCACGCCGCCACTGACGCACCGGCCGGCCTGGAAGGCCCTCGAAGCCCATTATCAGGAGGTCAAGCATCTGCATCTCCGCAAGCTCTTCGCGGATGATCCCCGGCGTGGCGAACGGATGACGGCTGAGGCGGCGGGCATCTACCTCGACTACTCCAAGCACCGCGTCACCGACGAAACGCTCGCTCTCCTCGTTCGCCTGGCCAACGAATCCGGGCTGCAGACGCGGATCGACGCGATGTTCCGCGGGGAGAAGATCAACGTCACCGAGAACCGAGCCGTCTTGCACGTGGCGCTGCGCGCTCCGAAAGGAGCGTCCATCGTTGTTGATGGCGTCAACGTGGTACCGCACGTTCACGCCGTGCTCGACAAGATGGTGGATTTCTGCAACCGGGTCCGGAACGGCGCGTGGAAGGGGTATACCGGCCACCGCATTCGCCATATCGTCAACATCGGCATCGGCGGCTCCGACCTGGGACCGGTGATGGCGTATGAGGCCCTCAAACACTATAGCGACCGCGGCCTGACCCTCCGGTTCGTCTCCAACGTCGACGGCACGGATTTCGCGGAAGCGACACGCGACCTCGACCAAGCAGACACGCTGTTCATCGTGTCATCCAAGACCTTTACCACGTTGGAGACCATGACCAACGCGCACACGGCGCGCAACTGGCTGCTCGCCGGCTTCGGGGGTGACGTGAAGTCGGTGGCGAACCATTTCGTCGCCGTGTCGACCAATGCCGGGGAGGTCACGAAATTCGGGATCGATCCCGCGAACATGTTTGGATTCTGGGACTGGGTCGGCGGGCGCTACTCCATGGCTTCGGCCATCGGCCTTTCGACCATGCTGGCCGTGGGCCCGGAACATTTTCGCGCCCTGCTGGACGGGTTTCACGAGATGGACGAGCACTTCCGCACCGCGCCGTTCGAGCAAAACCTGCCCGTGCTCATGGGCCTGCTGGGCATCTGGTACAACAACTTCTTCGACGCGCAGTCCGTTGCGGTCTTACCCTACGATCAGTACCTGAAGCGCTTCCCGGCTTACCTGCAACAATTGATCATGGAGAGCAACGGCAAACGCGTGGCGCTCGACGGAGCCGGGGTATCCTACCAGACCAGCCCGGTTTACTGGGGCGAGCCCGGAACCAACGGCCAACACTCGTTCTATCAGTTGATCCATCAGGGGACCAAGTTGATTCCGTGCGACTTCATCGCCTTCAACCATACGCTGAACCCACTTGGCCGGCACCACGATATACTGCTCGCAAACGTTTTCGCCCAGGCCGAGGCGCTCGCGTTCGGCAAGACGGCCGAAGAAGTCAGGGCCGAGGGCACGCCGGATTGGCTCGCGCCCCACCGGGTGTTCGAGGGCAATCGCCCGTCGACAATGATCCTGGCGGATCGCCTCACGCCGGGCACGCTCGGGAAGCTCGTCGCGCTCTATGAACACTGCGTGTTCACGCAGGGCGTCATCTGGAGCCTTGACTCATTCGATCAGTGGGGTGTGGAATTGGGCAAGGTGTTGGCCCAGCGGATGATTCCGGAGATTGAGAGCAAGGCAGACCCCACGCTCGCTCATGACAGCTCGACCAACGCCTTGATCCGTCGGGTCCGGAAATCGAAGCAGACGAAATGAACGCGTTCAACCCTGCACAGGTATTCGGAGAAAGGAGCCGGGGATGCAGCTCGGGATGATCGGGCTCGGCAGGATGGGAGCGAACATGGTGCGGCGGCTGCTCAAAGGCGGCCATCGCTGCGTGGTCTTCGACCGGTCGCCGCAGACGGTGAAGGATCTGACCCAGGAGGGGGCCGTTGGGTTCAACTCGCTCGCGGACCTGGTGAAGAGCCTGGAAAAACCGCGGACGGTGTGGTTGATGCTCCCGGCAGCGGTGGTGGACCAAACCATCGCCGACCTGCTCCCGCATCTCCAGGCGGACGACGTGGTCATCGACGGCGGCAACTCCTATTACATTGACGACATTCGGCGCGCCAAGGAGCTCGCCCCGCGGAGGATCCACTACGTGGACGTGGGTACCAGCGGGGGGGTGTGGGGACTGGAGCGGGGCTACTGCATGATGATCGGGGGAGAACAAGAGGTGGTCAAGCGCCTCGATCCGATCTTCGCAGCACTGGCGCCCGGCGTGGGCGACATCCCGAGGACCCCGGGGCGCGAAACGCTCGGCGGCACCGCCGAGCAGGGCTACCTGTATTGCGGGCCCACCGGCGCGGGGCACTTTGTCAAAATGGTGCACAACGGCATTGAGTACGGGCTCATGGCCTCATATGCCGAGGGGCTGGGCATCTTGCGCGCCGCCAACGTGGGCACGCGATCACGCCAGGTCGACGCCGAGACCGCGCCCTTGCGCGACCCCGAGCACTACCAGTACGACTTCAACCTCCCCGACATCGCCGAGGTGTGGCGCCGCGGCAGCGTGATCGCGTCATGGCTGCTGGATCTCTCGGCGGCCGCGCTGGTCAAAGATCCGAGCTTAGCGGGTTTTGCCGGCCGGGTGTCGGACTCGGGCGAGGGGCGCTGGACCATCAAGGCCGCTATCGACGAGGCCGTGCCGGCCCACGTCCTGACCGCGGCCCTATACGAGCGCTTCAGCTCGCGGGGCGAGGCGGATTTTGCGGACCGACTGCTCTCGGCGATGCGGTACCAGTTCGGGGGACACGTCGAGAAACCGAGCGGCAAATAGCGGGCTCGCCCGGCAACGTCCCCCCGACGGAAGACCACTGCTGACCACCTTGGAGACGCGCTCCTGAAGATCACCGTCCTTCCGGGAGCCGAGGCGGTGGCGCACGAGGCGGCCAAACACGTTGCCGCGGAGGCGCGCGCAGCCGTGGCCGCGCGGGGCCGGTTTGTGATGGCCGTCAGCGGCGGGCGCACCCCGTGGCTGATGCTGCGGGCCTTGGCTGCTGAGGATGTTCCGTGGCACGCGGTGCATCTCGTGCAGGTGGACGAGCGTGTGGCGCCCGCAGGACACACGGAGCGCAACATGACCCATTTGCGCGACAACCTGCTCTCGCCAGCCTCGCCGCCCCCGGAGCAAATCTACGCCATGCCGGTGGAATCGCCCGATCTGGAGACTGCGGCAGCGGCGTACGCCTTGATGCTCGAGAAGATCGCCGGCACGCCGCCGGTGCTCGACCTCGCCCACCTCGGTCTTGGATCCGACGGCCACACCGCCTCGCTGGTACCCGGGGATCCCGTCCTCGAAGTCACTGACCGTGATGTCGCGGTGACCGGTGTCTATAAGGGGAGACGGCGCATGACGTTGACGTACCCGATGCTCAATCGTTCCCGGCGCATCCTGTGGCTGGTGACGGGTAGCGAGAAGGCCGTGATGCTCGCGCGTTTTCGCGCTGGCGACCCGTCGATCCCGGCTGGAAGAATCAGTCGGGAGCAGGCTCTGGTGCTCGCGGATCGGGCGGCGGGACAGCCGGGACCCCAGTGAAGTACGGGCACAACGGTCGAACCTAGCCGGGGATATCGGCGTCACTTCGTACGAGTCGGATATCTGCTCCACGCTTCTCGTACGTCCACTCGATCTCCAAGCCGTACAGGGCCCTTTGCCCGCTTCCAGCGCTGAGAATCTCGCCGGATCAGAATCAGTGACATCCCCCAAACGGGGGGATCTGCGAAAACACCCCATCTGGGGCATAGGACTTTCTCCCCCGATTGAGACATGCTCAAAATCGCACATCGCTCAATACGTCGACGCGGCGCACCCGTGGCGCGTCGGAACGCGGGAGGACAACATGAGATGCCAACGATGCCAAGGCTCCATGAACTTGGATCGATCGGACGACCGTTCTCGTCTGATCGAGCGATGGCGGTGCGAAACGTGGCGGTGCAGCCAGTGCGGGGAACGTATCGACGTCATCGTGCTCCGCCAGCGCGCAAAACCCGAGTGGAGTACGCCGAATGCGTCGCTCCGACCACACGTGGCACAAACCAGCCCTCTGCCGTCTCTCGCTTCGCAGGCGGCGCTGCGAGAGACGAGCACCGTTTGACAAGGGCGCAATGAGGGATCTTCTTCGGCGCCGCTCAGACCGGAAAGAACACGAACGGGTACGTCACGATGATGATGCCGTCGTAAAGGTGTGGGAATTTCCACATTTTAATGCGGCTGGCCAAGGCTTGTTCCAGTGGGGCGTGGTCCATGGTGGTAGAGACGATGCGGGTGTCAATGACCTTGCCGCTGGAGTCGATGGAGAACTCCACCGAGATAGTGCCCTTGAGCGTGGGATTGGTGCGCAGTTCTTTGTTGTAGAGATAGATCAGGCCGTTCTTGTATTGCTCCACCACGCGGGCGATGGCGTCGTAGTCGATCGCAGCCCCTGACCCTGATCCGCCGCCTTTTAATCGAATTCCCACGCCATCGCCGAGTCGTTGCCCGCTGCTGCCCGTTCCCCCAGTTCCGGTCCCGCCCGGAATTCGAGCGAGCGCGACTTGTTGACCTTGCGCGAGCTTGGTGCGATCGCCGCTCCCGAGCGTCTTGGATTTGGCCACGGCTTTGTCCACCAGGCCGGTGTCGCGCGAGACGGACTTGGCCACAATGGTCCGGTTGCTCTTGGTCGTGGGAGCGGTGATCAGATCCGCCGAAGACAAGGCTTGGGTCAGGCGCTGGCTCTCGATAATGTCGCTGAGCCCGCCTTTTTCTTCCTCCTCGATCAATGACGCGAGCAGCCCGCTCTGTTTGACGATCTCTCGATTCTGTTGCGCCGAGTTCTTGGGTGCGGCTGCCGGCTTTTTCTCAGCCTTGGGTTTTTCGGGCGCCTTCTTTTCTTGGGGGGCGTCCGCGACTTTGGGTTTCTCGGGCGTGGCCACGATGGGCGGGGGCTCCAGAATGAGCTTGGCGACTCGCTCGGGTAAATCCTGGATATCCGGATGCTCGGGAAGAGGCATATGCACTATGGTCACGATCGCTGCGGCGAGGAGATAGAACCCCAGCGAGAACCGCAGGGTTTTCTTAAACAGCTCGTCGTCTGAATGCGGGACAATAATCATCCGCGGTCTCCGTTAGTGATCTGCTCTTTTTGAATCACGGCGAGCGCGATGTGAGGAAACCCCGTTTGGGCGCAGGTGGCCATGAGCTTTTTTAGCAACTGGAACGGAATCTTCTTGTCGCCCATGATCGTGATGTTGCCCGTGAACGTGACCGAAGACGTTTTCTGCGCCATGGCGCGAGTCCGGTCCGCCAGCCGAGTCAGCTCCTGCTTGACCGGTTCCAGGATGTTGTCGGGCTGGGCAATGGCTTGCGCCACGCTCATGATGCGCTTGCCGTCAACAAAGATCTCCTTTTCCGTCACCAGCAGGGCCACGGTCGCGCGGGGGGCCTTTTCCGCGGTGGACGCGGGCAGCTTCAAACCCTCGGACGACGGCAGGGCAGCCTCTTCACCGGCAATGTGCACCAGGAGAAACAAGAGCAGGATGGTGAAAATATCCATGAGGCTGATGAGGCTCAGAGAGACCACGCCATCACGGCCCCGTCGATTGTGCAGTCGGTCTCGGAGCTTCATGCGCGTTTGACCTCGCCGATGGAAATGTCCGGGAACAGTTCCTGGGACGCCCCGGCTTCGCGGCACACGTCCATGACTTCTACCAAAGACTCGTACGCCACGTCGGGCTCGCTCAGCAGGATTACCGACTTTTCCTGCGGGTGGGCGGCTTTGACCCGTTGGAGGATCGTGGTCAGGCCCGCCAGGTCGTATTTGCCGTTTTGCAGCGCGAGCCTCGTCACGTCCAGGCCGCTGCCGCGCACGCTGATGGCGTCCAGGTGCAGAGCCACGATCAGTTTGAATGGTTCCTGCGCGGGCGGGGTGGCAGCTTGCGCGCTGGAGGCGGTGGGCAGATTCAGGTCCAGTACCGCGAGCCGCGAAAACACCACACCCGTCAACAAGAACGGGATCAGCACCACCATGAGGTTCATGAACGGCGTGATGTTGAGCGAGTGGTCGTCTCGGCCCTGGCGGCGCCTCCGTCGCTGCCGCACGCTATTTCGCATGCACCGCTCCTTTCATGCCGACCGCGCGGCGCGCCTGGTGCATCTCCGCGCCGTTGGAATACCCGTCGGCCCCGTCTTCGCGCGCGGTCTGTCCCGCGAGGTTCACGAGCCGAAGCGAGTACTCCTCCACCGTGTCGATGACGCGATTGGTGCGGCTCTGCAGGAAGCCGTACACCAACATCAGCGGCACGGCTACGATCAACCCGAACGCCGTGGTGTTCATGGCCACGGAAATGCCTTTGGCCAGCAAGGTGGCCTTTTGCGAGGGGTCGGCCAGCGAGACCGCGGTGAAGGCCTGGATCAAGCCCACGATCGTGCCCAAGAGTCCCAGCAGGGTGGCCACGTTGGCCAGGTTCGGCAAATAACCGAGCCGTGCTTCCAGTCGCGGGATGACCTGCATCATGGCTTCGTCCACACTGCCCTGGACGTCTTCCCGCGTGAACGACCCCTTCATGCCGCGGATGCCGGCTGCGAGGACGCGATGAAGGGGCGTGCGGGACAGCGTGCAATGACGGACCGCCTCGTCCATGCGACGACCTTGGATGGGCGACGCAATCTGGCCCCACAGCCGTTCGGCATTGGCTCCGGAGCGCGCGATGACCACGATCCGCTCCACCACGATCGCGGTGGCCACCGCGAGCACCAGGAGGATCGGGTACATGAAGAAGCCGCCGGCCTGAAAGAAGTTGATAAACGTCGACACACTCATCATTGGAGACCTCCTCTTGTTGCGTTGCTGGTTCCTTGCGAGAGTTGGCGTTGAAAGCGCGCGCGATCAACGGGTTCGAGTAGTTCCTGCTGAAAACTGCGTCGCAACGGGATGTCGCCCTCGACCGCGGAGGTGTCTTTCCACGGCACCACGTACACCACGTGGGGCTTTTCCAACGTGCCCTGGATTTCCGTGCCCTCCATCAGAAAGCGCTCCACGTTGGCACTCGAACCGCCTGTCCTCGTTTGCGTGGGAGCGGTGTCAGCGGCCCATGACGTCTCGACCACGAGCACCAGCGTCGCGAGTCCGAGTGCGGCGACGGGAAGCCTCACGGGGTCTCCCTGGCGCGTTCAACCCGCTTGTGCAGCGCGGCGATCCAGATCGTGACCTCTTCGCGGCCTTCCCCGCCGGATGCCAAATAGGTTTCGTAGTGCTGGATCGCCTTCTCGGGCTCATTGAGATAGAGGTCGTACAGCACCGCGAGATTGTAGGTGGCGTCTCGGAAATCCGGCGCGACATCAAGGGCTCGGCGGTACGCGTCTTCAGCCTGACGAAACTCGCCCTGTTCCCGCAGCGCCAGGCCCAGGTTGTAGTACGCCTCGGGGTATTGGGGTTGAATCTCGATCGCCTGTTGATACGCGGCTACGGCTTCCGGCAGGAGGCCCAACCGCTTGTAGACCACGCCGAGGTTATTGTGAAACACGCTCACGTGGGGATAATTCGTCCGCAGGTTCTCGAATACGGTGCGAGCTTCCTTGAACTTCCCGTCCTCCACCAGGGTGGTGCCTTTCTGGAACGACAAGAGGACCTGGTCCAGTTTTTGGGCCTCGGCTGCGCGGGCCTCGTCGCTCCGTGCGGAGGCTGGAGCCGGTGTGGGCGATGCCGGCGGCAACGTGGCTCGGGTGCAGCCGGCCGCAGCCGCCAGCAGCAGCCACAGGATCATTTTCTGTTGAGGGCGCGTCGTCATCGTTCGGCCGTGAGCAGTCTGTCAATGATCGACGAGAGCGGTTGAGCCGTCAACGTCTCCACATCGATATTGGACGTGATCCGCTCGGTTCGCTCCGGCCGCTTGTAGAGCGCGGGCCGCAATTCGGCCAGCCGGTCATAGCTCTTTTTGACCCACTCGTTGTAGGCCCCGGGTTGGCTCGAGGCCCGCTGCACGTTGCTGGCATAAGCGTGGATCGCTTTCTCTTCGAACGGGAAGGCCTTTTCCTCCAGTTGGAACTTGTACTCCTCGACTTGGTCGGGAGTCAGCGTTTTGGGCAATTCGGCTTCGAGCAGCGCAGTCTTGAAGTGCTCGAACACCTCGCCCAGACGATAGGCGGACGTGGCGACCACGTCGAAGTAGCGGGACTCCGCGGCGCGGGTGTAGAGCGTGATCGTCTTGTCCAATGCCTGGGTCTTGCTCTTGAGATTCTTTTTGAATGGCTCCTTCAGCGCGATCTTCTTGAGCGATCGGAACGACTCCTCGGCTTGTTGGAACACGGCTTGTGCCGCGAACACGGTGCCGGGGGCCTCGTGTTCCACCCTGACAAAGAGTGCGAGCGCTTCTTTGTTTTTCCCCTGGCGCTGGCGGATGACGGCCATTTTCCACAGGCCTTCCGGCGCGTCCGCGTGTTTGGGGAAGCGCTCCGTGAATTGCGCGAACGCTGCGAAACTCTTCTCCCACTGGGACGCCTTTTCATAATCAAGCCCGGCGGTCCAGAGAATCTGGGGGGCCTGCGTCTGATGCTGGGGCATCTTGGCCGCGGCTTCAAAGGCTTCGGCTGCCTGGAGCCACTGTTCGCCTTGCTCGTGGATCAACGCGATGTGGAGCGCCGCCTTGGCGCCCAGGTCGGACTTGGGATCACGCTGGAGCAGTTGCTGGTAGGCCACGATGGCTTCTCCCGGCTGTTTGAGCGTTTCGTATAGGGTGGCCGCCTCGAATAGTGCGCCGGCCGCCAGCGGGCTGTCGGGAGCTTCCCGGGAAATCCCGGCGAATGTCTTGGCTGCCTCGCCGAGTCGATCGGCTTTCCTGTGCCGCTCGGCCTGTTTGTACATGGCTGCGGCCAGTAGATCGCTCATCTCACGTCGTTGTACGCTGTCCGTTGTCGGGAGAAGCGACAGGGTGAGCGCATATGCGGCGCGAGCCTCATCGAAGCGGCCTTGCCGCATGTACGAGTGGGCGATCAGCTTCTGCGCCGTGGCGGTGCCCGTAAATTTTGGATACCGGGCCAGAACCTGCCCGAGCACCTCTCGAGCCTCCGCGTCGCGTTGTTGCTCGAACAGGATCTCGCCGGACTTGAGCAGGACCGTCGGGGTTCTGGTGTCGTTGGGGAACTGCTCGGCGAACCGTTTGGTCAACGCGACGAACCGCTCTTGGCCCTTTTTATCTGGAAGCTTCTCCGCGGCCACGATGGCGGAGTACGCGGGCTCTTTGTCCACCGGCACCCCGGCGTAGCCGTATGCCACTGCTTCGTACGCCGCGGCTGCCAGGGCATACTCTTGGAGCGCCAACAGAGACTCGGCGTAGAGCAGATGCACTTCTCGCGTCTCCTTTTCCACGGGGAACTCTGCGAGGAACTGGCGATACCACCTGACCGCTTCCCGGTGATCGTCGGGCTGTTTGCTCTCTCGCGCACCGGCGTGGGCCGAGATTCCGAGTCGGTACAAGCTGTCTTTGACCAAGGGGCGCGAACGGCCGCGGCTGGTTTCGTCGTTGGCCCGATACCAGGCGCCGGTGCTGAGGTAGCTGTTGACGAGTTCAACTCTGGCGTTGCGAGCGGCGTGGGTGTCCTTCTGCTTCTCGTACGATTCGATCACGTACGACGCGAAGATCGGTGCCATGCCGTGCATAGGGTGTTCCCGGACAAAGGTTCGATACGTGTCGATGGCCTTCTGAGTTTGGCCCTCGGCCGCGTACTGGTTCCCCATCATGAGATAAAGGTCTTTTTCGTAGACGGCTGAACCGTGTTCCTTGAAGTAAACGGCCATGGGACCGGGCCCACCCACACTGCGGAACGAGATGGCTACGTACGTCAGCGCCTCCCACACCAGAGAACCGGGATCAGCGGCCAGGTCCTGTTGATCAGCGTTCTTGCGGTCGACCAACTGTAGAAAATTCTCGATCGCGTGTGGATAGGCTTGCAAGTTGAAATAGGTCCACCCCAGTTTGTAGCCCGCCTTATCCTGCAGGAACGGGTCATCCATCGAGATGGCTTGCTCATACGCCTGGGCCGCCTGTTCGAACCGACGACTGTCGAACTCGAACTCGCCGATTCGAAAGTACGCTTCCTGGCGATGGGGGCTGGTCGGATAGTCGGTGACCAGTCGCGTCAGCAGCGGCTGGGCCAGCTCGCGGCGACCAGTCTCCGAGTAGGCGCGTGCTAGCGAATAGAGCACGTGATCCTGACCGTGGAACGTGGGATCGGTGCGGAGCAATTCTTGGTAGGCTTGGATCGCCTGGTCATAGTTCACCAGCGGCGGAGGACCATCCGGCCGGTTCTCATAGGCGTCCATCTCGGCGAGAAACCGTTGGTGCGCGCGCTCCAGGTAGAGATCCCCCAAGCGTTTGAGGGCTTCGGATCGCAGGTCCTGATCCGCCTCGCCGTACTGCTTGAGAAACTCTTCATACCCAGTGATGACGTCCGCCTTCCGAATGACCGGCGCAGCCTGCTCGACCACCGGCGCTTTGGGTTGAGGGCTCGCGGCTCTCACCGGAAATTGAGCCGTTGCGGCGCCGTTGGTGCCGGCGCATGCTGTCAGCAGCAACGCGGCGCCCAGATACCATGTTGGACGGATGGCGATGAAACGCGTCATTGGGTCAAGACGTCCATGATGTGAACCTGGCTGAGCCGAGCCACGGCGGCCATGGCCTCCATCTGGCCGCTGCGTTGATCCACCGCTTTTAGTAGCAGGGCCTGCAACGGCGGCAGTAGTTCGGCTCGGAGGTCGATCAGCTCCCCCCGATACGCGACCAGGTCCTGTCGAATGGCCTGGATACGCTGACGGAACTGGCTGAGTTTCGTGTCCAAGCCGTTGATGGAGTCAACCAGCGCGCGTTGGTCGTGGTCCGCCTGTTCCAGGTCGATTTGCACTTGTATGATCGCGCGCTGAAGGTCGTCGCGGCGTCCGGGAACCTCGGTAAGGATGGTCCAGAGCCGCTCGCCCTGGAGCATACTGAGCCAGCGGTCCGCGTTGTTCCATTGCGCCTTGAGATCCTCGATCTGTAATCGATCCGACTGACCACTGGGCCTGAGCCGCGCGATGGTCTCGCCCACCGCGCGGCTCTGACCACGGGCCAGGGCCAATTGGCTCAAGACCGAGGGGTCGCTGCCGAGCGCCCATGCCTCGGCGGTTTCGTGTTGGACGGCCTGGTCGAGCGCGGCCTGCAACTGGTGCTCACGCTGTCGGAGCGGCGTGACAGGGTTTTGGGTGAGAAACCCCCGGACGGTCGGCACACGATCCCGGAACACGGCCTCGCGGTGATCGACCATGACCTGGAACACATCCGAGTCAGCGAGCTTGCGGGCCAGGTACTGCTCAATGGTCCCCAGTTCTCCGTACTGTCTGACCCAGAACCGGAGGCCGTCGTCGTCCAATAGCGGGCCGATCGGGCTGTCCAGCACCGCGGTCATATCCGTCAGCAACCCGCTGAGGCGATCGCGGTCTTTGATGAGCCCCCGCATTGTATCCAATGCTTGTCGCTCGCGGCGATACGTGTCGAGCGCCTTGCCGTACGCGTGAAACGCCTCACCGCGAGCGCCCATGCGGTCGTAACAATGGCCGATCGTGGTCAGGGCTTCGAGGGCATACGGATGATTGGGCGCTGCGCGAAGGAGGGTCAGAAACGCGGCGAGGGACTCGGCGTACCGCTGCTGATACAGGTGAACCCACCCCGCGCCGAACACCGCGTCAGGGTAAAACGGGCTCGTCTGGGTGATCGAGGCGAACGCCGGTAATGCCTCGTCGTATCGTCCGGTTTCTGTGAATAGTAAGCCCAGGGTCAGACGGCTCTTTTCAGCCAAGGCCTGCAGTAGCGCGTCGTCCTCAGGTTGCAGGCCCCCCAACTCCTCGAGCATGCGGCTCGCTTCGTCCACGTTCGCCAGTTGGGTATGTGATTTGGCGGACGTGAGCTGGGCAAAGGGCCGGTAATCGCTGGAACCGGGAATGGCGGTCATCACGTCGAGGGCCCGTTCGAAATTTCCGAGCGCGTAGTGGCTCATCCCGGCCAGGTACGCGGCGTGATCCATTGACGCGAATGCGGGGTCGGGCGTGAGTCGTTCAAACGTGGAAACGGCGGCTTGGTAGAGCGCACGCGAGTATTGGAGCCGCTCGATCAACAACAGCACCTGGTTGCGGTCCTGACCGGAAGGGAACGCTGATACCAGTTGGTCGAAGATCACCGTGGCGGGGCGATGCATACCCCAGGCCACGTACAGACTACCTCGAAGCAGTCTCACGTGGTTGAGCGTGTCCGTGTCCGTGTGTACGGTCTCCTCCAGAAGTTTCAATCTGGTGGCGGACGTCAGATAATCATCGAGGAAAAAGTGATAGTAGGCTTCCCTTTTCAGCGCGTCGGTGGTGGACCCGGATGTTCGCGGTTCCGCGCCGGATGCCGGCGCAGCCTCGGTCACACCCGTGGGTTGGGCTTTCGGAGGCTGGGGAAGGTTGATCGACGGGTCGGCCCACGCGTGCGCCGACCACAGTCCCAGCGCGAAGAAGAGGATGTTACCGCCACGTTTCATACAAGAACTCGGGTTGTTTTTTGGCGGTGTCGTCGCGGATCACCAACTTGATGAACGCCGCGCCCTTCTCCTTCTTGAGGGGGATAGTCTCCGCGCGTTTGTAGTCCTGACCCTGAGGGCCTTTGCCCGTAAACACCGCGGCCAGTTGATGGTCTCCGACCTTGAGGTTCCCCATATACAGGCGTTGAACCCCGCCCTTTTTCAGCGCCGTGACTTCGCGATCGGTGTAGAGGTAGCTGGTGACCAAGGTGTCGTTCACCATGAGCTTTACCGAGTCTAGGGCGAAGTAGTTTCCCCCATCCACGCTAAGAAACACCACCACCGATGAGTCCTCCGGGTACAGCAGTTCCTCCTGGAGCCGGAAAATCTGGGTGTTGAGGTCGATGACGTCGTCCTTGAGTTTCTGGATTTTGACGTCCAGGGCATCGATCTGCTGTTCCGGCGGTTGGAGGTCTTCAGCCGCAACGGGAAGCGCGAAGAAGAGAAGCAGCGGAAGCCAACGGCATTGTGGGATGCGTCCGTACCGCCTCATGGTTGCGAAGTCCTTTGTGTCGTGGTGGTGGCGCCGAGGCCCAAGCCCGTGAGCCCCGACGAGAGAAACATCTTTCCGTTACGGTCGATAATGATGGCGTCTACGTCTTCCAATTGTTCGATGAGCGCGAGACCGCGTTCAGGGCCCAGCACGAACACGGTGGTCGACAACGCGTCGCTGGTGGTGGCGTCGGGTGCCAGGATGGTTACACTGCGGCAGAGGGTTGCCGGGTAGCCGGTCCTGGTATCGAGGATGTGGTGATACCGCACGTCGTCCTTGATGAAAAATCGCTCGTAGTCGCCGGACGTTGAAATCGCCTGGTCCTCCAAGGGCAACACCGCGAGGATGCCGTCCGCCTTGTCCGGATCACGAAGGCCGACGCGCCACACGTCGTCGCCGTTTTTGCCCCTGATCAGCGTGTCGCCCCCGGCCATGACCATTGCGTTGCGGATTCCGTGCGCGTTGAGCACGGTCATGGCCCGGTCCATGGCGTACCCCTTGCCAATGCCCCCGAGTCCGATTTCCATCTGAGGAGACGGAAGAAAGACGGTAGATTGTTCATCGTTGAGTTGAATCTTCCGATAGTCCACGAACGGGAGTTGAGCGTTCACCGCGTCAGGGGAGGGGAGCACGGCGTTCCTGAAGTTCCAGAGCTTACCGACCGATGCGAATGAGATGTCGAACGCGCCGTCGGAGACCTCCGAGAAAACGAGCGATCGTTTGATGACACCGAACAATTCGCGACCCACCGGTACGGGCGCCACACCGGCCTGTTGGTTGATTCGGGACAGCTCGGTGTCCGACATGAAGTTGCTCATCAGTCGTTCCAGGCGGGACACCTCGGCGAACGCCGCGTTGACGGCGTGCTGAAGGTGGTCCCGATCGTCACCGACGGCTTTGACGATCACCTGGGTGCCCATCAACACACGTTCCTCGGAGACCAACAAGGGTCGTTCCGTTGGTGGTGAGGCCGCGGCCCTCTCGGCGAGGGCGCTCAGCAGCAATCCGCTAGTAAGTAAAGCCAAGGCTTGTGTGTAAGACATGGGCCCTCTGCGAGTACAGTGCGCCGGTGCGCGGATCCGTGAAGTTGTCGTAGTCGTACATCAAGAAACTATAGCTGACCTGAACCGAGAGATTTTCCAGACCGTGCCAGTGAAACCCCCGGGGTTTGTATTTGAGAGATGCGCCAATCCACTGGTCTGAGAATCGCGAGAGCTCCTTGTCCCGGGCCCGGTAGATCTGGGTTGAGGGGACTCGGTCGCCGTAGAAACTGGCTTGCCCCTGACGATAATATCGATAGAACGAACCGAGGAGCCACTCGTTCCGAACGTACCGTTGATACTCCACCTGGCCGGTGTGCGAGGCGACGGCGAACGTGTCCTGGTAGTAGCGATAGTCAAATTTCACGGAACTGCGCTGTCCGATCGAGAGCTCTCCCGCTGAATCGGGGACGAAACCGAAACCGGTGCGAAGCACCCATGCGTGGCCGGTTCGGGAGTCCGGATAGTTTTCGGGCGCCAACCCGCCACTGTCCAGGATCACGCTTCGATACGGGTTGTTGAGGAATCCGGAGTCGGCTGTGCCTTCGTAATTCACTTGAACCAACCATCGCGGACTCAACGATTGGGTGACGCCTGCGGAATAGATCGTGCGGTTTGCGTCCTCCTGGCCGAAGGATGGGTCGCCGTTCTTCTCCACCGTGTCCCAAGATCGTGCGAATCTGAGGTTGAGCGTCGTGTTTTTCTCGAATAGGTCGTGCGCCATGGCAACCGCGATAGTGTTCGAGGTGTAGTCGGACTCGTGGCTCGTGGTGTAGGTAATTCCCGTGAGCACGTCGCTGTGCAGGACGTCGGTGCCCACGGTATATTCTGTCCGGCGTTCCTTGTAGGGGCTCGCTTGGGTGACGACGTCGATGGACGCCGAGCTGACCAAGTCGATCCGGGCGCCTGCTTTCACGGACATCCGGTTGAGCAGTTCCTTCTTGACGATCATGGCTGGTCCCTGGACCATGATGCCGCCGCCGTTGTAGAGGTTGTAGCCTACTGCCGTGTCGTCCTGGGGTGGTTCTACGGCCTCGGCCGATCCCAGCACACCGGCCAACAGCAAAACGCTCCCTGCGGTTCCAATGCGCGCGTGCACAATCACCGGCAGCCGCACCCTCCTCCACTTCCGCTAAATCCGCCGCGAGATCCTTCCAGGACCTCCTGGACGTGTACATGCCACTCGGTTTTGAGCGCATCCGGGTCGAACAGCATGATTTCGTTCGCCAGATACTCCCGTTCCCAGGGCTTCACGCCGGCGCAGCCGGCCAAGGTCGCACTCATCAGCAAACCCCAGAGCAAACCCCAGAGAATGACGATCTTCACGTTCACCGCACTACTCCTTCAGCAGTGCCCGGATTTCTGCCTCGTAGCGGGCAGGCTCGGCCGGGCCGAATCCCCAGTGTACGTGGCGAAGCGAGCCGTCCTTGGCGACCACGAACGTGGTGGGCATGGTGCGGATCTGATAGACGTTCGAGGTCTTCCCGGCGGGGTCGAACAGCACGGGAAACGAGAGACCGAGAGCCGCGCTCATCTGCGCGCCGTGGGAAGAGACCTTGTCGATATTCACGCCCAGGATTTCCAGCCCCAGGTTCTGGTATCGGCGGTACAAGGTGTTGAAAAAAGGCAGTTCTTCTTTACACGGGGTGCACCAGGTCGCCCAGAAGTTGACGAGCACGACGCGGCCGCGCAATTCGCTGAGTTTCACGTTGCGGCCGGTCGAGCTTTTCAGCGTGAAATCCGGAGCCTTCTTCAGCCCGCCCGAGACCTCCGACAGACCCGTGGAATTGAACAGCAGCACGGCCGACAACGAAACAACCAGTAACGCGAGGGAGCGAGGTAGCGACATGGCGGTCCTCAGAAAAACACGGCGAGGGCGATGGTGCCCTCGAGGTTGTAGGTGAGTGTCTTCTCGCCGGTGACATCGGTCTCAAACATGTGGAGCCTGAAGTCGGGTCTGACGCTGAACCAATCCGTGACGAACAGTTTGTACCCGGTCCCCACCTCCATGCTGAAGTGGTTCCGCTCGTCCATGTTGACTTGGCCCAAGCCCGCGACCAAATAGATGGTGGAGTTGATCGTCCGTTTTCGCGTGAGAAAGATCTGACCCGGGAAGAGGTCGTACGAAGCGCCGACGCTCCAGTACCACAGGTCGTCGTTCACCAACAACGAGCGACCGGTCAGTTGGCGAAAGGCGGTCTGGTCCACCTGCGATCTCGCGTAGCTGGCTTCGAACGCGATGTCTTCGGTGACGTGGTAGGTGAGTCTCAGCCCGTACACACCCGACGCGCCGAAGCCGTCGGGGGCGTAGATTCCGGCATACGGGCCCAATTCGAACCGCTCGGTGTCGAGGCGGGCTTCCTTCAGAGGGCGATCCTCGGCCGGTGGTTTGATGACGGGTTCCTCCTCGATCGGAAGATCCTGGCCGTGAGCCAGCGCTCCGAAGTGGAATCCGGCACCCATTACCACGCCGATCACCGTCATGATCCACATTCTCCTCGTCATCGTCGAAGGTTAGAAGCGGAACGACAGGCCCGCGCTGTATTCCTGGAATTCCCGCGTCCGTTCGGTGCTCATGAAGAGGGTGAAGTGCCGGATATCCACTCGTCCTTCCAGGTTCCTGAACAGCGGAACCGCGAACCCAGCGCCGGCGTACGCCGCGGGAAACGTTCCTGACTCGACGTTCACCAGGAGACTCGTCGGGCTTACGTGCGCCACCCCGCCCCCGATGGTCCCGCTGAGGGCCAACCACCGAGCGCGCCACGGGGTCACGACCATGCCTCCGTGATACAGTTGGGTCCCGCCCAGGTCCCCCGACACGAAGCCTCCGTTCGCCTCCAAGGCCAGAGAGTCGATGAGGGTATAGGTGACGCGCACATACAGGGCGGGTTCTCCGGAAAACGTGCCGGCGCTCCATCCCAGCGCGGTTCTCCCCGCGACGATTTCATCGAAGATCCGCTCCGTCCAACTCTTCCGGTATCCTGCTGCCAACAGCGTCTTTTCGATCTCGCGCCGATGAGCCCATCCCTCGGTGCCGTTGCGGAGACGGATCTCGTACCAGTCCACGCGTCGCTTCAGCAACGCGATGGTTTCGCCCTTTTCCGCCACGTAGAATACGGGATAACTGCTTCCCGGCCCGGTATGGATCTCCAGAAAGGGCTCGATGATCACCGCTTCTCGGAAGACGGGATCCTTCCCAAACACGGCTGTGGGGCTGATCACCAGCCCCACGCACGCGATGCCGACGAAGAGTCGCCATCTGGCGGTCGCTCGCACGCTCAAATCGGGCTCTGAATCCAGCCCAGGATCGCGACGTAGTCCGGATCAGCAGTACTCAAAAAAATGTCTCCCCCCAAATGCTGAACGCCTCCCGCGGCCAGCGCCAATGGTTTGGTGAGCAGCTTGCTGGTGGTCGGGTTCGCGAGGTTGGCCATCCCCGCGGCCGAATCTTGATTGGCGAGCAACTCGTCAGCGGAACACGAGTTGCCCGAGCAATCAAAGATCCGAAAGCTTCCGCCGGGCCCGCCTGAGTTGGGGTTGCTCTTGTCCCGGTAGTGGCACCCGGCCTGCGAGCACCCCCGAGCGTCGAAAATGGGCTGAATCGTAGCGGCGAACACGGTCTGGTCCAACTGGCCGATCGCCTCCTCCCCGCCGGGCTCGACCTGGCCGCATCCCGCGGTGAGGAGCGCAACCGTCGCCGCCACAAGTATAGCCCCCTTCCCTGGTTTGCCGGCCCTTCTCACTGCGCCGCAATGATCCAGTTGAGAATGGTGGTGTAGTCCGCGTCCGTGGTCGCCAGGGGAGCGGGTGTAACCGGCTGGCCGTTCACCAGCATCGGCACCACGCCCGTGCCTTTCACGAACAACAGGCTGTTGGCCGGATTGGTCACGTTGACGCGAGCGGCCGTCGCGCCGAAGTCGCCCTCGGGATCTCCGGTCAACACAAAATTGCTGGCACCGCCCGCCACGTGGCAGCTCCCGCAGCGTTGTTGCAGGATGGGCTGGATCGTGGCTTCGAACACGGCCTCGTCCAGATTCGCGCGGCCCGGGTTGGTGATGACGTCGTAGTTGCTGAACTGGGCGCCCAGATCGATCCACTCCACCATGGTTCGCTTGTCTTGAGCGGCCAACATTCCGGCATGGTTGTTCGCGTCTGAGGCCGGCAGGCTCAGCGACGAACGGAGTTCCTCGCCGAAGATGCGCTCGACCAGGTGGCTTTGCCGCGATTCGCCGGGTACCACGAGCTCGGACCCGTTCATGTCGCCCTCGAGCAGGGTTGTATACGAGATGGGGAATCCCAGTCCCGACAGATCGCCGCTCAAATCAAGATTCCCGCTCGGTGTGGTCGATGAGTGGCACGACACGCACTCCGCGTCGAAAATCGTCTGCACGTGATCGGTGTAGTCGATCACTGCAATCGTTGGTGCGACCAGCGTTGACGGCACCTGGTTGAGCGCGATCGAGTCGGCCGCTGCCCGCTGAGGCTGACCGCGGCGGGGAGAGTGGCAGCCATTGCAGGTCCGGTTCTCGCCGGGCCTGACTTGCAACCAGTTTTCCTTCACCTTGAATGAACGCCCTTGGCTGTCCACGACGTGAAGCGTTAACGACGTGTCGGCAGGAACCGTGACCCGGAATGAACCGTCCGCAGCCACCGGGGCGTAGCCGAGAATCTTCTGTCGCTCGAACTCGGTCAAGCCCATGTCCTCCACCCCCACGCCGGGTTGGCTCGGCACCGCTTGGACGATCCGCACCTGCTTCACGACCTGCAACGAGGGGTTACCGGTCAGCGTGGCGAAGTCGATGTTGCCGTTGCCGTCCCTAGGAATCGTCACGCCCAGGACGGCGTTGGACAGGGCGCGGTTGGCTTCCGAGTCATACACACTGGCGGCGGCGAGCACGCCGGTGGTTCCGAACGATTGACGGTTCGCCAGCTTCGTGGGTTTGGCGGTGGGAATGTCGGTGGCGGCGGCCACGGCCATCAACGGCACCGGCTCGACGTAGACCCGCTGGGTGCCGGCATCAGGAACCTTGATGGGTTTGAGCGTGCCGTCCGCGTTGTTGAGCATCCAGATGCCGTAGCGGGGGTCCTCACCCTCGGTGACAACTCCCGTATCCTCATCTTCCATGTCCTCGACGACTTTGCCGGTCGAGTAGGAGACCAGGTACCGGTCGGTGCCGTCGGGAACCGGGTACGCGCCGTGATACCGGCCCACGTCGGACGCTTCACGTCCGGTGGGAATCACCTGGGTACCGGTCAATTGCAACGACGAGGTGTTGGCGTTGTCGGCTTCAGCCACCACGTTCACCACGCCCAGGGCTCCGCCTTCGAACGTGCCGGTGAGCGGCATCATGGTGCCGATCATGCGTCCGTCCGAGAGCTCGCGCAGATCCAAAAACGAGTTCACGCCGGAATGTGATCCGTATTTGACGAAGAGATCCGTGCCGTCCGGCTCCATGAAGAACATCGGAAACTTGTTCTCTCCGCCCAAGTGCTCCCACCGGCTGAACGCGATGGTTCCGTCCCGCAGAACAATGGGGTTGCGATCGTGGCTCTGGTTGAACGAGATCTGAACCACCTCCCCGCTGTCGCAGGCCGGTTGGCCAGCGAGGACCGGCTGGGTGCGGTCCAGCATGTGAAGGACCGTGGATCGCCGGCGTTCGTACTCGTCGAGGTGCCCGGGGCGGTCCGACGAGAACACGATGCGGCCATCCGGGAGATACTGGGGGTCCACTTCATTGTCCGCACCGCACGTGAGCTGCACCGGCGCGCTCACCCGCGTGCCGTCCGCGTTCACCTCGACTTCATACAGGTGCCACCGGTCCGCGCTGCTGGTCCGCATCGCAAACACGACGCGGAACTGCTCTTCGGTGGTTTGCAGAAAGATTTCGGGATCCGACACATCACCCACGCCGTTGGTCAGGTCACTGGTGAGGTTGCGGAGCGTGCCTGAGGGCGTTGCGGGTACAAGCGTCATCAGATCGCCGCCGGCCTCGAAGCGAATGGGATCCAACGGATCACCCATGGCGTCCACGCTGCGCGCGGCGAACACGATGCCCGGGATGTCGTCCTGGGCAATCGGACTTTCCCCGGTAGAGCACGACCACACCACCAGCCCGCCAACCAGGGCCACTATGGCTCCGAACATCCATCCGAACACTGGTGATTGCGTTTTCATAGTGCCTCCGTCAAGCTGCCTTGTCGGGACAAATGTTGCAATTCAGATGCTAGCCATCGGTACAAAATGGTGCATTCCAAGCGTCCATGCGAACCTGGAAAACCCCAAAACACGCCGCTTTGTGAATCCATGGATCACGGTTTTGTGATTGAACGCGTAATGTGTGAACCTGAAGCCTCAGCCCGACTGCGAAAAATCTCGTCATTCGACGGTAAGGATCGAGCGCGACTGGGAAGGGGTGTGGGTCCGACATCGGCGTGTGGTGGGCTTCGCTCAGCCGGGCTTCACCGCAGCAAGGACGACGCCGTGTTCAGAGCTGGGCGCTGGGATCACACATCGCTCGTGCCACTTATCGGTCCGGTATCGATACGCCAGGACACTCATGCGAGCGACCCAGTCCGCAAGTAACAGGCTCCACACCGCAATGAGATCCAGGTTCAAGGCGACGGCAAACAGCCAAGCCAGCGGGACGCGGATGCCCCAGCTTCCGACCACCGTGCTCCAGAACAGGACCGGCGTATCGCCCGCGCCTCGCAGTGATCCGGATAGAACGAGTGTGATGGCCAGCGGAATCTGGAGGACGGCCACGATTTTCAAAAGCGGTGCTCCCAGCGCGATTACCTCGGAGTCCTGGGTAAACAGGCGGAGCAGTGGTCCGGGAATGCAGAAGAACACGATTCCCATGCCGACCATGATCATGAGCGCGAGACGGTTGGCCTCTCGGTGGGCGATGGTGGCCTCCAGAATTCTTTGGGCTCCCACGCGTTGTCCCACCGCGGTGGTGGCGGCCATGCCGATCCCCAGACCAGGTAGAAAGGCCAACGCTTCAATGGCCATTCCAACCTGATGGGCGGCGTACGCCGCGGTGCCGTAGAGCATCACGACTTTGAGGTACATGAGTTGCCCGGTTTGCTGCAGCAACCGTTCGCCCAAGACGGGAAGACCTACGCGGGCCACCTCGCGCATCAGCTCCGGATGAGGTCGTCCCGTTCGCAGATACCGTCTCCGGAATCCCACCACAAGCAGATACACGGCTCCGACTGTTTCCGACACCGCGGTGGCAATGGCCGCGCCCAGCACGCCGTAGCGCGGCGCGCCCCAAACGCCGAAGATCAATGGATAGGCGACGGCCAGGTGGACCACGTTCATGAGCACTGCGGCCCGAAGGGGCGGCCGGGTGTCTCCGGTTCCGTACA
The DNA here is from genome assembly GCA_040757335.1 of Nitrospirota bacterium. NCBI lineage: Bacteria > Pseudomonadati > Nitrospirota > Nitrospirota bacterium. The sequence continues at coordinate 54,062 of JBFLXB010000015.1, forward strand.
TGATCGCAGAGAGTAGATTGACCAGCAGGGAGCACGCGAAGAACGAGAAGATCACGCGGAGGTACGGAGCAATCAGGGCCAACACCTCGGGATGAGCTCCCAAAAAGACCGCACCCGCGTGGCTGCCTGATACGCCGAACACGCCGAGTGCCGCGCCGAGCAGGGCGCCGATGCACACGGAACGGAACGCCACCGCGCCGGCGTGGTCCTGCCGTTGCGCGCCCCACAATTGGGCGATGACCACGGTGGTGCCGGCGGACAGCGCCCAGACCACGGTCATCGCTACGAACATCATCAGTTGGCCGATCCCCACGGTCGCAATGGCCGCGGCCCCCAGGCCTCCCACCAGAAAGATGTCCACGACGGTGGTGAGTCGCTGAAGGAGACTGCTGAATACCACGGGGACGGCCAATGCCACGATCTCTTGACGAATGCCGTCCTTCATCGGATAGGCGTTGGGATAACCGCAGGGAACCCGTTGCGTGCGGCTAGCAAGATAGCACAGGGTTTGGCGATGTCCATTGCGGGACGGCGTTTCCTAAAAAACTGGTTGGAGAGTCGACATGCCAGAACAGTGCCAAGCATCTGAGGCGGCCGATTAGCGAGGAAATATCCCGTTTCGGAGCGAGGTGCCAAGAATCTGTCGTGAGTGCCGGTCTTTGAGCGCAGCAGGATCTCCTTCAGCCGGCTTGCTTCGATCGCGCGCACTACGGCGGCATCGGTCCCAGCCAGGGTGTAGCTTGGGTCGATATGACACGACCCCTCGGCTCGGATGAGCCGAGGGGTCGCGTCATGGGGGCCGTGGACCGCGGCAGTCCGCGAGACTTTACCCCGGTTTCTTCTCCTTGACCGCCTTGATCTCAAGTTTGATCTTCACGGTGTCGTCCTGATCGCCGTTCTTGGTATAGCTCTTTATCTCGTAGGTCATGGTGGGGAACTTGGCGACGTTGAAGGAGTCTGGACTCGCAAGTGGTCGTCGCGTCTCTTGTGGTCGGTGTTGGTTCCTTAGCGCTTCAGCCCCTTGATAAACTCGTCGATCGGCAGCCCCGGCATGGTCAGGAATTGCACCGTGCCGCGCGATCCAAGTTCCACCGAGATCCTGGCGATCGCGTGGTTGTCCGGCGCTTCTACCACGTTGACGAAGTCGTACGGCCCCAAGACGGCATACTGGGCCACAACTTTCGCGCCCATGGTTTCGATCTCCTTGTTCACTTCCTTGATACGGGCGGGATTGGACTTCAGGGTTTTCCGTCCGTCGTCGGTTAAGGTGCTCAACATGATGTAGGTCGCCATGCCAGCCTCCTTGGTGAAAGTGAGTCCCGAATCACGACGCAGTGTAGAGCGGACGATCCGGGAAACGCAAGCCGGCGGTGGCGATGCGGAACAATGGGGGTTTCCCCCGGCGTGGTGCCTTCGCGTACAATACGGGCACATCAGGAGGGTCGAGCGATGAAGACACGCATTGGTGCGGCGGCGCTGTTGTGGGCGGTGGTTTGGGGACTGGCCTCCTCGGTTGCGGCGTCCGGCTTGACGACCATCGATGGCGGACAGTTGGAAACATTGATGGCCGACGGTCGCCCCCTGGTCATCGTGGACGTGAGAGAACCGGAACTGTTCGCCGCTGGCCGCATCCGCGGCGCGATCAATATTCCGTACGAAGATGCCAGACGCCGCATTTTTAAGGAACTGTCACCGCAGGATCGGATCGTGTTCGTCTGCCACGGAGGACCTATGGGTGACGAGCTTGGTCACCTGCTTGCTGAAAATGGCTATCCGACCGTCTACAACTTGAAAGGCGGGATGAAGAAGTGGCGGGGAGAAGTGGTGCGCGGGTGAGCATTTCAGTCGCGTGGGTGTCGTCCCTCCCCGGGACGCTGACTTCCCTAGGATCTGGTGGTGCCGAGTTGACTGGTCGCGCCCGGGCTAGCCCGGGCGCGCGACGAACTGCGGCGCGCCTTATACGTGGTGCAGCAATCGGCCAATCAACTGGGGGATCAGCACCATGTGTTGTTGCGACAACTGGACTTGGAGGTGCTGGAGGAGGGTCACGTAGTAGTCTCGAGGAAAGGCGTAGTAAGCGATGGCGGCACAGAGGACGAGAACCAGCGCAAACATGGCGGTTTGTTTGAAGAACGGGAATACGCCGCGCCCCCAACCGAACATCCGGCGCCGATTGTTCGCATACTCCAGTCGCTTGAGCACCGGTTCTTTCTTGGTCTCATCCAGACTGACTTTGAGGGCGTCGAAGCAGTTGAGCGGCCAGATTAGCAGCACGATCGGTGTCACGAAGATAAGGGCGATCAGAATCCTTTCCCAGAACAGTCGGTCCGTGGCGGTCTCGAGATGGGGCCAGAAGAACCAAATGAGCAGGGCCGTGGGCACTGCAGAGAAGCCCAGCAGGCCGACCAACAGAAAAAGCGCTCCTTTCTGTGCCTGCCCATTCAGGAATTGCCCCCACCCTGGGAGCACCATCGAGCAGGCGGCTGGAATCCACGAGCTGTCGATGCCGCGGAACGGTTCGGTCCGGGCCGCGTTGGTCTGGTGATACGCCTGCTCCGCGCTGGACAACCAGACGAGCAATCCGGAAAGGTAGAACAGCGTCGCGGCCGTCAGGATCTGGGAGGACGTGACCGCGAGGCTTTTGAGCCACGCGAGTATGGGGTCACGATAGAGCCAGATCAAGACCGGGTCTGCATAGAAATTCACCATCAACAACAAGAGGAGGAGGGCGCCGATGCTCCGCTGATCGTGATAAATCTGACCGCCGCCCCAGACCAGGATCGACCACGAAAACGCCGCAGCCGGGTTTTTCTGAACGCGTGCTGGGGGAGTGGCGGTGGATTTCCTGCGAACGCGGGGGCGTTCATCGGGGTCCTCGATGACCCACACGCGGTCGGTTTCCATGAGTGCCTTCCCAAAAACCGCGAGAAAATATAGCACTCGAACAGCCAGCGGTCCAAAGCCCGAGGGGCTCTGGCGGCAGGGTCGTAGTGTCCTGGCGAACGATTCGCGGTCGCGTTGGATCAGTCACGTCGTGGGAAAGCGCAACACGAACGTGGCTCCTGGGCCTTCGCCGGGTTCAAGTCGGATCTGACCACCGTAGCGCAGGACGATCCGTCGCGCGATGGTCAAGCCCAACCCCGTGCCTTGCCCGGGCGCTTTGGTGGTGAAGAAGGGGTCGAAGATCTTTGACGCATAACCTTTCGGAACCCCGGGACCCGAGTCGTGGATTCTCACCACGATGGCCTCGCTGGAGACGCCGCTGCTCAAGTCGATCGTGCCCCTGCCTTTCATGGCCTGGATCGCGTTCGTGATGACGCTGACGAAGACCTGTCCGATCTCTTCGGGGACCGCGCGAATCCGTGGAACCGACTGGTAACGCCTCCGCACTTGGAGCCCGGTGACCTCGTCGGTCAACCCGACCACCCTCAGCGCGAGATCGAGTTGCTCGTTGACGTCGACGTCGTCCCGCAGATCGGCGCGGTCGGGTCGCGTGGAGCCGGCGAAATCTCGAATGACTCGGGCCATCCGCTTCGCGTGGTCCACGATGCGGCTCGCGTGATCTTTCATACGAGTCGGATCTTTTTCGTCCCGGATGGCTTCGCTGAGACTGAGGATGCCGAACAGCGGATTGTTGAGTTCATGGCCGATGCCCGATGTCAACACGCCCAGTCCGGCGAGTTTCTCGGCCTGCAGCAATTGGTCCTGCATCTGGCTCTCTCCCGTGGTGTCCCACAACACGAGCCCGGCCCATCCCTGTTCGGTCGAACGGGTGTCGATGCGGAACATCTCGTACCGATACGTCACCCGCCGGATCGTCAGTTCGTTCGTGGCCGGGCTCGTCTCGCTCGTCGGTCGAGGGGACAACGGATCGCCCGGCGGCTCATCGGCCCCGGAGACCTGGACCGGTCCCGGCGTCCGTCCCGACATGGCGAGGCCTTGGGCGTAGACGTGGAGCTGATCACGCAATCGCTCGCGGGAGGAGTCATCCAGGGGGATCAGCTCGAACAAGTTCGTGCCGTGGACCTCACGATCACCCACGCCGAACGCGCACCGGGCGGCGAAGTTGGCGTATTGCACCCGCTCGTCTTCGATCAGGACAATCGGGTTGGGCACGCTGTCCAGAATCCGCTGGGTATAGGCCTGAAGCGACCGGATCTCTTCGGCCTTTTCTTCGACTTCCTGCGTCAGCCCGGAGAAGGCCTTTCGCAGCCGGACGTTCATCCGATCGAACTCTTCCGCTAGCTGTTCGATCTCGTCGCCCGTGCGCACCGAGATCCGCTCGTTGAGCTCTCCGCGACCGATCAGCGCGGCGCCTTGCTGCAGGCGGCGTATCGGCGTCACGATGCGGACGGCGGCCGCGTACCCCAAGACGGCCAACAGCGCGATCGCCAGAAGCCCGCCCACCGAGGTTCGCGCCAGCAGGTGACGGGTCGGAGCCAACAGCTCTCCGGACGACTGCCAGGCGAACGTGTGCCAGACGGTGCCGGTGGATGCGATCGTCAGGCGGTTGGTGTCGGAGAGCGGCGAGAACCCGACGATGGACTGCGTCTGACTGCCGTGCCCGTCGGAAGGAGTCTTGGCCCAGCCCGCGTGAGGCGGAGTCACCAGACGCACGAGTTCGGCGTCTGCCAGCCGCGTTCCCGTGGGGAGGATCGGGCAACTCATGACGGTGCCGCTGCTGTCGATGAGCATGACGTGTCCGGTCTTTCCGAATCGAATGGGAGACAGGAATGGGGACAAGTAGCTCTTGGCGTCGAACACGCGATGGACGACTCCCAGCGGCCGTTTGCGATCGCTCCCCATCACCGGCACCGAGAGGTGAAACGTATACGCGTTCAGCGCCGGGTCGAACGTCACGTTTCCGAGGTAGGCGCCGCCTCGCCCGACGGCCAACGCTTTTTGCCACCAGGTTTCCCCGCCGTGCGTGTAGTCGACCGAGGTGTTGACGCTGCCGGCAAGGCGACCCGCGGCGTCGGTCACGAACAGCACGCGCGTTGCGTCGGGTTCGTGCGCCTCGTTGTTCAAATACCATTTGAGACGACCGGCCAGCGGCCCCTCGGTGATCTCCCGGACCAGACGGTCATCGCGAGCCTGCCACCGCCGTCCAGGATCAGCAAGGGAGAAGGGGGCCGCTGCCCGGTCGGTCAGGAATTCCACGAGTGCGGGATCGCGTGCGATGCGGGTGATGAGGGTGACTTCATCGGCGAACACCAGATCGAGTTTGCGCGCGCTTTCAGTGGCCAACCCCGCGAAGCTCGCCCCGATCACGGTTTGCAGTTCGCGGGTACCCTGGACGTAGGCCATGCCGATCGCCAGCAACAACGGCACGGTCCCCACCACCAGCGTCAGCAGCACGAGCCGGCCCTTCAGTCCCCATCGCGTGCGGGTCCGGCTCGGTGAGCGCTCCATGGGTGATCCTAGTGTGGAGGAAATCTATCCTGCGCCCGGAAACTGTAGGCGAAAGGTCGTCCCCTGACCTTCTCGACTCGAGACCGAGATGTGTCCGTCGAACTTCTTGACGATGGTGCGACAGATGTGCAGCCCCAATCCGGTGCCTTCGCCCGGTCTCTTGGTGGTAAAGAACGGATCGAAGATTTTCCCCAGAATCTTCTCGGGAATGCCGGGTCCGGAGTCGCTGATGGCCACGGCCACCGCGCCGTCTTCACGGTGGGTCGACACCTGCAAGGTTCCCCTTCCGTGCATCGCTTGAACCGCGTTGGTGATGAGGTTCACAAAGACTTGGATGAATTCGTCCGGCCTGCCGCGCACGACCGAACGATCCGCGTAATCCTTGACTACCACGACTTCCTTCAGCCCGGTGGCGTATTGAGCCAGCTGGATGGCTTCGTCCAGTTTGGTGTTGATCTCGACGTCCGCCCAGTCCTCCGACTGCGGAATGCGGGCGTACCGCGTCAAGCCCTGGACGATGGAGGAAATCCGCCTGACCGCCCGCAGCATGTCGCGCGCGTGCTCCCTGACCACCGCCGGGTCCTGTTCATCACACAGAGTTTCCGCCAGGCTCATGAGAAAATAGAGGGGATTGTTGATGTCGTGGGCGATCCCGGAGGTGAAGGTCCCGATCGTGGCCAGTTTCTCGGCCTGAGACAGTTGCATCTGGATCTGGGCTTCGTACTGGACGAGGTTCCAGAGCAGTTTGGCACCGGTGCCGCCCAGAACCTCGGTTCCTGGAGGATGGTGAGCGGTGATCCAACGCGCGACCTCGGGATCCCCGGTGACATCCACGATCAAGTCGGTCTGGTAACTGGAGAGTAGCTCCGCGACGTTGACAGCGATCGGAATGCCGAGCTCCCGGGCGCGGCGCAGCCCGGGAGCTCGGGGATCATGGTCCGCCACCCCGCTGACCGCGACCCCCGGGGTGCGTACGAACAACTCGAGTAGGGCGGACCCCCCTTGACCGGCGCCGAGAATAGCCACCGTCATCCGTGGTCCGCCCGGTGTGACGGCGGACAACGGAGCCGTAGGGGGCGCCTCTTGAGATAGGCCGGGCGTGGACTGCTCCAACCTGGAGGTCGGCGACCGCTTCCCGGAGCTATACCCGGCCGTACTGCTTCATCGCCGAGTCCACTGCGGCGGCGAGCTTGTCTCGTTCGACCGGTTTGATGAGGTAATCCGCCACGCCCTGCTTCATCAACGAGGTGGCGAGTTGCACGTCAGGAAATCCCGTCAGCACAATGATCGGACGCGAAGGATACTGTTTGCGGAAATAACTGATCGCCTCCACCCCGTTCACCCTGGGCATCCGAATGTCACAGATGATCACATCGACGGAAAGGGGATTGTCGCCGGAATTCATGACATCCACGGCTTTTTTCCCGTCTTCGGCCTCGATCACCTCATACCCGGATTTGGTCAGCCCCAGGTTCACGGCCTTTCGTACATCGGCTTCGTCATCCACCACCAAGACGCGGCCCCGGCTGTTACTCTGCGGAATACCAAACAGGTCGACCATCACGTGCCCTCCCTTCGCTCCCTGAAAGGAAACACCCGACCGGCAACCCTGCTGTCTCACCGCGAGAGCACAATAGTCCCTTTGGGAGGGCGTGTCAAGAAGGAACAACAAACGCGTATCGTGTGCACGTCTGCGGGACGACTCGGCGATCACAACCCTTCTGGGTTTCGGCCGAGTGCGGCCGTCGTTTGACAAAGCCCGCCCCCCTGACTACCTTTCCTCGGTCAACCACCCCAAGGAGAAACCGCGGTGCAAAACCGGATTGTGCTCCACTATGGAGATGGACGGATCGTGAAAGGGAGCACCGGCGATTTTTTTCCTGACAAACAGTGGTTTCACTGCACGGAAAACGGTTCCGAGAAACCCACCCGGGTGGATATCTCAAAGCTGAAGGGAGTCTTTTTTGTCAGGGACTACGAGGGAAACGCCGAGTACCGGGAGCAATATAACGGTGAACGGACCGGTCTGGGCAAGAAAGTTCGAGTGACGTTCAAAGACGGTGAGGCGATCCTCGGGTACACGCCCGGATTTTCCCCCAACAAGCCAGGGTTCTTTCTCTTCCCCGCCGACCCCAAGAGCAACACCGAGAAAGTGTTCGTGGTAAACGGCTCCACGGAAGAGATCACGTTTGTCTGAGGTGCCATTTCGGACAGGTTCCGCAGGCCTTGTGCGAATCTGCTGTTACTGAGGCGGGGCCGCGTGGCCGCAAACCCGCGGTTACCGAACCGGCGCGGTCGGTTCCTCGCGCAACTCCTCGGCTTCTCGCTGGATGCGGTGCCGTTCAGCCTTGGATTCCAGGATCACGTGTTCGAGCGCTTCATCGGACACCTGGGTCAACTGCGCCGCCGCGTCTTTCATCGCACCGTGCTCGACTGCGCGTGACAGGATCTCCGCCTTGGTGGCGCCCTTGCTCTTGCCCAGGAAGGGCTTGATGATGAGATAGACCACGTCGCGCACCGGCATATATCGGAGAAACCGCCTCAAGAGCCGGAACGTCTGGATCGGGTAGTGCCGTAATTTGTACAGAAACAGCCGTTTGAAGCCGGCGGTGCGTTCGGCGTTGATGACCTCGCCGGGCAGACAGGTAGGGTCGATTTCCGAACACTTGAAGTACTTGTACCAATCCGTGGCGTCGTTGACCAAACCGCGGTGCACATACTCCTGCCAGAGCGGCGTGCCTCGATAGACGCACAGTCGATTGAAGCCGAAGGTGTCCAGCCGCAGGCGGGATGCAAAATCGAATGTCGCCCGCATGTCTTCGACGGTCTCGTCCGGGTTGCCGACGGTAAAAAATCCGTGCACGATTTCGATGCCGGCCCGTTTGGCATTGGTGACTGCGGACTCGACGTCCTCCAATGTCTGTTCCTTTTTCAGCCGATCGAGCACCTTCTGGCTTCCGCTCTCGATCCCGAACATCAGGGTTCGGCAGTGCGCCTTGGCCATGATGGGGAACAAATGCTGGCAGACGGAATCGACCCGTCCCTCCACGCCCCACTCGATGTCGATCCTCTGGTCGATGATACCCTGACAGATCGCCTCGATCCGTTTGGGTTTGAGCAGGAAATGGTCGTCCACGAAATAGACCGCGCCGTACCCGAGCTCCTGCAGGTGCTTGAACTCCGCCACCACGTGTTCGGCGCTTCGAAAGCGCCATTTCCCGTCGTTGAAGATCGGGATGTCGCAAAACACACAGGGCCACGGGCAGCCGCGGGACGTCTGCATGGTGGTGAAGCGCTTCATCGACAGCACCGCCGGCACGTCGAGCGGCATGGACTCGATGAAATCGAGTTTCAGGCTGTCGCGGTCTGGAAAGGGCCACTGGTCGAGATTGCGCTCGGTGGGGCGGTTGGGATTGTTGATGACCCGGTCGTCCTTCATCCAGGTCAGGCCCTGTACGGCCTCGGGGTCGTTGAGATGCGCCAGGAGGTCGAGGATCAACTGCTCACCGTCGCCGCGGCACACGAAGTCGACTTCGGGACACTGCAGCTTCACCAACCCCGCGTTCAGCGAGGCGAAGACCCCGCCGAACGCGAGCTTGACCGCGGAATCCACCGCGCGGATCTTACGGGCCAGGATCTTTGCGTAGGGGTAGCTGGTCGTGCTGAGAAAACTCATGCCCACCAGCGCGGGACGCTGGCGCCGGATCTCCTCAATGATGACGTGGTCGGGCGTCTCGGGATTGGCCTGATCGAACATGACGCACTCGTGGCCATCGCGTTTGAGCACCGCGGAGAGCGACATGATGCCGATGGGGGGAAAGCCCATCACCCGGATATTGCCGTTCTTGGCCCGGGTCTTGGCTGGCAGCGCGTAAAATTGAGGATCGCGGATATGGATCAGGAAGACGCGAATGGGAGCCTCGTTTCTACGAGTACGGGTGTGTGAGGAATCGGATTACTGACTCTCCTTGTCGTTGCATCCCAACTTCAACGCGACCGAGACAGTAACAGGGACATGGTCGGTCCGTCAATCGTCAGAGTCCAAGGCGGTTGCGGCGGTCTTCCAGTCGCCAGTGAGGTCACGGGAGCACCCGCTGTTTCTGGAGCGCCTCCAGAACGTCCGCCACGTAGGATTCCATTAACGCGTGTCGATCGGTCTGGAGCTTGGTTTGCGTGACCGCGGCCCAGATCAGCTTCTCGGTTTCGACGTCGTAGAGGTTCACTTCCGCCACGGCGTATTCGGCTTCCTGCGCCATCGGGTAGCCGCCGCCGTAGTACGCGGGCCAAGTGCCGTAGTATTCCGGCAAGCGGGAGGCGGCTGGATCCTGCGAATAGCGCAGGCTGGCCGTCTTGTCGACCAGCCTGGTCAGCAGCAGGGTGTCGGCGCCAGCCTCCTTGAGTCGAGCGGCCATCACTTCCTTGTCGGGAGGCTTCTCTTCGGGCACGATCTGATGACCCGGGACCGCGTCGAGACCTCGCGCTTTCAACTGCCGAACGAATTCATCCTCCAAGCGCGGCCGGTTCTTCGGATTCCAGAGCATACTCAACACGACGATTTTGTGGGGCGTCTTGTGGTAGGCGTCATCCTTCCAGACGGACGTCAGCGTGGTCCCGGCGCATGCCGTTGCCAGGAGCGACACTGTAACCAGCAGCATGATGAGGAACCGTGCGCGAGCCACGGCGGCTACTGTGGGCAATCTGGAGCGGGATGTCAAGGTGTCGCCTTGAAAATCGGACAGCGAATGTGAAAAGTACTGCGAGCACCGCAATCAATGGAGATCGATCCGAAGGGAGAGCGCCATGAGCACGATTATCGGCATCGCGGGCAGCTTGAGGCGGGCTTCGTACAACGCGGCGCTGCTGCGAGCGGCAACAGCCCTGGCGCCTCAAGGCTGCCGGATCGAGGTCGCCTCGATCCGGGGAATCCCGCTCTACGACGGAGACGTGGAAGCCGAGGAGGGAATTCCTCCGGCGGTCAACCAGCTCAAGAACCGGATCGCCGCGGCCCACGGGCTCCTATTGGTCACCCCGGAGTACAACAACTCCGTACCCGGAGTGCTCAAGAACGCCATCGACTGGCTCTCGCGTCCGGACGACGATATCGCTCGGGTCTTTGAAGGCCGCCCGGTCGGTCTCATCGGTGCCACGCCCGGCATGGGAGGAACGCGGCTCTCGCAAACCGCGTGGTTGCCCGTGATCCGGACCCTGGGAATGAGCCCGTGGTTCGGCGAGACGCTCTATGTTTCGAACGCGCGCCAGGTATTCGACGCAACGGGTGCGCTGGTGGACGAGAAGGTCAAGCGCCGTCTCACGGCCTATATGAAGGGCTTCGCGGCTTTTGTGGAGTCGGTCGCGCGAGCCAAATCCACCGCACCGGCTACGCCCGCTGGCAGTTGAGCAGCGGGCGTGCAATGCCATCCGTGCTTAATCCTCCAGATACCCGAATCGCCCGGCGTTAAAATCTTCCACCGCCTGGTTGATTTCGTCCGCGCTGTTCATGATGAACGGACCGTAGTGCACGAGCGGTTCCTCGATCGGCTCGCCGCTCAGGAAGAGCACGATCGCGTCGGTCACGGCGGTCACGCGAACTTCGTCGCCGTCGTTCTTGAACAGCACGAACTGTCCCTCCGAGACCGCAGCCGACTCGTTGGCCTTCACTTGCCCGCTCAGCACCAGCAGCGCGGTGTTGTAGTCCTTCGGCGTGGGCAGCCGCACCTCTGCGCCGGGTTTCAAGCGCAGGTCCAGCATGTGCGCGGGAGTGAAGGTCGAGGCCGAGCCCTTCGTGGCTTCGTACACGCCCGAGATCACCCGGACCACGCCCGTGTCATCCCGCAGCGTGACCTCCGGAATGTCGGCGATGGTCAGGGGTTGGTATTTCGGCGCGGTCATCTTGTGCCGCCGAGGCAGATTGACCCAGATCTGCATCATGTGCATGACGCCGCCGGCCCGGGCGAACGACTCCTCGTGGTATTCGTTGTGCAGGATGCCGCCCCCGGCGGTCATCCACTGCACCTCGCCGGGGCGGATCACGCCGCCCGCGCCGGTGCTGTCGCGATGCGCGACCGCACCCTGGTACGCAATGGTCACGGTCTCAAACCCGCGATGCGGATGCGTGCCCACGCCGCGGCGCTTGGTCGTGGGCGAGTACTCGCGCGGCGCGTGGTAGTCCAGCAGGAAGAACGGACTCATCCGCTTTTCGAAATCCGTGGCCGACGGGAAGTAATTGCTGACCCGAAAGCCGTTCCCCACCCAATGCTCGGGCGCACCCCGAAACACCCGCTCGATCGTTCGTTCCATGGATTGCTCCTTTCCTCTCGCTCTGCAACTGGATCTTACAAAAAATTACGCGCTGAAGCCTCCGTCCACATCCAGCGTCGCACCGGTGATGTAGGAGGCGTCGGGGCCGCGAGAAACGCGACTGCGGCCGCCACTTCATCCGGCTGCCCATAACGGCCCAACGCCGTGACCGCCTTTGCCGCAGCGGCGAAATCGCCGTCGGCCGGATTCATATCGGTGTCGATCGGGCCGGGCTGCACGGTGTTGACGGTAATCCCCCTGGGCCCGAGATCCCGTGCCCACCCTCTGGTATACGCCGCAACCGCGGCCTTGGTCGCCGCATAGTCGTCCATACCGGGCCAGCGGCCGAATCACCAATCCCAAGTCCGATCCCGAGAGGGACTGAAAAAGACGTTGACACCGTGCTGACCGCTATGGTACAAACCGCGCAGGTATCGTGAGTGGTCAGAGGTCGAGTGAGTAAAACTACCGCAGCGCACGAAATTCCGCCTGCGGTTTTTTTTTCGCCTCCGTTCGCTTCGTACCCCGGGAGGGATCCCGAGTCCGATGAAGGGAGGTGATTGCATATGGCAAAGGGAACAGTGAAGTGGTTCAACGGCAGCAAGGGCTACGGATTCATTACACCGGAAGAGGGTCGTGATGTGTTCGTACACTTTTCAGCCATTCAAGGCGACGGATTCAAATCTCTGGACGAAGGTCAACAGGTTGAATTTGAGATCGTGAATGGTCCGAAAGGACAGCAAGCGGAAAAGGTCACCAAGATCTAACCGCACGATGAACGGCGAGGGCCCGGGGACACTCACCCCCGGGCTTTTTGTTTGTTGGGCTGTTATGACTGCTTCGCGTTGACGTAGAGCACGAGGCGCTGCCCGGACCGGATCGCGCTGGTTCGGCCCATTCCGTTCCATCTCCGGATGTCGCTGATTGTGACATTAAAGTTCCGGGAGAGACTCCAGAGCGTGTCGCCCCGCTTCACGCGGTAGGTGAGGCGCTTGGGTTTGACGGACGGCGCGGAGTCGCTCGTCAGATCGGCTGTTTGGAGCACGAGGCGCTGTCCGGGCTGGATCACGGCGCGACGGCCCAACCCGTTCCACGCCCGGAGATCGCCGATCCGGACGTCGAACTCCCGCGCAATGTCCCAGAGCGTGTCGCCACGCCGCACACGATACGTCGCGTTCCCGGGGGACGCAGCGGCGCGGCGCTCGGGGCGAGCGGTGGCGTCGGCGTACTGCGGTGAGTGGGGACCGGTGGGAACGAGCAAGGTCGCGCCGGCTCGAATCCGGCTGCCGGAGAGCCGATTCATGTCGCGGAGCACGACCGTCGATGTCCCAAAGCGGCGGGCGATCGACGAGAGCGTTTCGCCTCGACGAATGGTGTGCCGCATCCAGACCGTCTTGTTCCATTCCGGGAGTTTCGAAAAGTTCTGCTCGAACACGGCTTTGGTGCCGATCGGGAGCTTCAAGCGGTAGTCCGTGTACCCCAGTGGGGTCACGTTCCGTCTCAGCTCAGGGTTCAGACGCTTGAGTTCGCTGTAGGTGACGCTCGCCACTTTGGCGATGACGCGAAGATCGGTCGGGCGGGTGATGATCACCTCGTCGTAGACCAAGGGCTTCTCGTACTCCGGCGCGAACCCGTATTTCTCGGGGTGTTTCGCGATAATGGTGGCGGCCATGAACTTGGGGACATAGTTTCGGGTTTCCGGATGGAGGTGCCGCGTCGTGCGAAGATCCCAGAAATCTTCGGCGTTCGTGCGCTTCATCGCCCTCTCGACGCGGCCCTCGCCGCCGTTGTACGACGCGAGCGCCAGGGGCCAGGCATTGAACATGGCGTAGAGGTCTTTGAGGTACGCGGCCGCGGCGTGTGTCGCCTTGACGACGTCGCGGCGCTCGTCGATATACGGGTCGATCCGAAGCCCGTATTTCCGACCGGTGCCCTTCATGAACTGCCACGCGCCCACGGCGTGCGAGCGTGAATACGCGTACGGATTGAAGCCGCTCTCGATCAACGAGACGAACACGAGATCCTCCGGGAGCCCGTTCTCGCGAAAGATTTGCGTCATGAGGGGCACATAGCGGCCAGACCGATTCAGCCAGAGTTGAAAGCGGTCCCGTCCCTTGGTGGTGAAATAGTCCAGGTGGCTTTCCACGCTCGCGTTGAGGACGATCGGGACGTCGTACGGCAAGGCGCCGTCCGCTTCCGCCCCACCCTCGGACTCGAGCAGCTCGTCCCCGATGGCTTCTTCCCGGTCGGATTCGTCGCCGGCCTCCGGCAACGGCTCCTCGATGATGGAGAGTTCAGAGCCAACTGGTGCCGGCGTATCCGGGGTGGGAGGCACGCTGGGCAGAGGCATGTCGGAGCCGGATACCGAGGGTGAGGACTTTGCCGCTGCGACGGGACGAGGCACGTCGGCGGCTCGGCTCGCGGTGTGGCCGACGGTGGCTCCGTGACGGGTTGGGGGCGAGGACGCGCAAGAGGCCAACACAAGGCCAACGCCCACCATGATGACGAACGACCAATCCCTTGGCATGGTGCTCCCCCAATCCGTTGGGGATACTTGAGACGAACCGCCCGCCCGTCATCCCTCACGGCTCTAGACGGTCCTCAACAGGTCTGACGACAAGCTAAAGTATGGGAAACCAACGGGTTCTGTCAAACAAATTCGCGCAAGACACAAGACATGGGTAGGAGGAGCCCGCTGCTTTCTCGTGGTCGAGAATGCCTTTGGTCAGTGGTTTTCAACGGGCTGGATACGGAGGGAGGGTGCGCAGTCGCGGGTCATCCAGCGAGCCGCCCATGGTGAAGTGATACAGACTTTGGTACCGCAGCGTGGTCAGCCCCAGTACGCGGTGCATGGGGTCGTCGAAGAAACACCCGATGCCGGTCGCGCGGATGCCCGTGGCCTCGGCTTCCAGGTACAAGACCTGGCCCACGACCCCACTTTCCCAAAACAGCCGCGGATAGGCCCACGCTCCGTCGTGTTGCAGGGGCCGTTCGAACTCCGCGAGCATGCCGAGCGCAAAGCAGCCGTCGGCGGCAATGGCTTGATGACAGGACACCTGCTCGGCCACTTCCCGGGCATCCCCGGTCTGTAACCGGTAGAGCGGCAGGCCGTCCGGGCACGCCTGGGGTTGTTCCCAAACAAACTCCGGTTTCATGGCGGCGCGCAAAGCCGCGCTCTGACCGGGATCGCGAACCAGCAGATAAAGACCGGGATCCAGGTCCTGGACGCGGTGCACAAAGAGCGCCAGGTGAATGCGGGGCGTCCAGGGCAGCATGGTGAAGGGGAATCGGCCGGGGCCGGGCAGCGTCTTGGCCAGGATCTGATAGAACGCGTCGCGGGTGATCCCGGTTTGGCCATCCAGGGCTACGGCGCTGCGACGCTGGAAAATCATCTGGCGGAACGCGATCGGTGCAGCACCGATCGCGAGCACCGGGCCGGTGGGTCGCGCAATCCCATAGACCTGATTGGTCGACGGCTTGTGCACCGCAGCGTGCACGCGCTCGATGATCGGCCACTCCATGTGGCCGCGGCTCAGTACATTCGGTCGGCCTTGCCAGGGCAAGCTTGCGACCCTCGCGACGACATCGCTGGGCAACGTGAGCGTGTGGCACGTTTCGCCCTGCGGGTAGATCGCCAGCACGCAGTCGGGCGCCTCGGGTTCGGCGCCTTGGGCATCAACAACGCCCAGCAACGAGGCCACGGAGTCGGTCCCAAGATCATCCAACAGCGTCGCGTGCCAGCCCAGCCCCGCCGCAGCCAGGCTCATCGCGGCCATCGCGTGTCCTACGTCGTGTTGGCAATAACGATAGGCCCGTTCGCCGTACTTCCACGCCTCACGCCAGTGCACCGACGTGAAGCCGATCAGGAGCACGGGATGCGGCAGCTCCGCGGTCAATGCTTGCCAGGTCTCCAGCGGGACGTCCGCGCGTCGTTCCAGCGCGTGCTCGGCGGGCGCGTAGTGACACACCATCGGCCCGTCGCACAGCCCCGCGATCGGCCCGGAGATCAGATACCCTTCGGTCGGATGGAGATTCCCGCTGGAGGGATTGATCCGCAGGAACCACGACGCGTCTCCCGCTTGTTTCCGCGCGGAGAGCGCCAGGCTGTCGGAGAAGAGTTGCGACACGGTGCGATGCGTGAAGGGCTGTGCCGGGACGTTGCCCGCCACAAAGGCCGCTTCATACCGCGGCTCCGGGCTTGGAGGGACGTGGTCGAGGTTGATCAGCGGCGCGCCCGCGTACCGCCGGAAGGGATCGGGCTGCGTGGCCCAGTCCATGTGACCCGGCCCTCGCGCATAGGCATGCAAATGATGTTTGGTCGCCTGATGATAGGCAATGACCTCCGTGAGCGCGTCAGACATACGAGAGGATGGTACGCTATTTGGCGCTTGGACGGCTATAACTGGGCCGGCGGCAAGAACCTCAGCAGGGTGAGTTGGTGTTCAGGCGAAGACGGGGTGCCTCAGGTCCCAAAGGTGGCGCCGCCGAATTCACGGCCGCGAAACAGCGAGTGAGGTCGGCGCGAAATCGCTCAACCTCCAGACCCATCCAGATGCCGTGGAAGACGGCCAGCCGCTCGCACGCGGCCGTCGACAGCGTCCGTGCCGCCCGCACCTGACCCATGCGCAGCTTGAGCAACGAAGCCGCCGCGCCGATCAACCCCTGAATGTATCGTGCGGGTTCGGACCGGGGAGGGTGAGCTCGCCAGAGGGATTCCCACGCCTCATGCGCCTCCCAGAAGTACCACCGGTTGAACAGGTCAACGCCGCGCAGATACGGCTGAAGCGTTGGCCATTGTTCCGCAGTCCAGGGTCCGTGCACGACCGCGGTCTGATATGGTTCGCGCGGCCCAGTCAGGCCCGGGATGAACCGAGATACCGGGAGCGTGTGGTCAGTCCCATACCAGGGAAGCGTTGCGAGATCTGGTGGATCAAGGGGGGGAGCGACGCGGCTGATTGTGTGGTCGACCATGCGTCCGACCTCAGGCCGATGACCGCAGGGCGTTGTTCAGGAGCCGGCACCCGGCAAAGAGCGTGGCCTCCTCGTCCCGAATCCAGCGGCTGATGGCTCCAAGGTAGACGAGCGTATCGGCGACGCTCTTGATGTTGGCGATGGCCGTATCGGCTTGGGCCTCCGCGGGATTCACGGGTTTGCCGCGCTCGATCAGATAGCGAAACAAACGCAGCTCCGGGCCCAGGTGGATTTCGGCGAGCAGGCTTCGTACAAAAGGCTCCCATTCGCCGCGTCCGTTCGCGATCGCGTTGTTCCCGTAGTGCAGCAACAGCTTGGTCAGGTAGGGGTGGTTACCGGTCCAAGCAGCCAGTGAGGGATCTCCGTGTGGACCGATCAGCCGACGCGTCTCGCCATCGAGCAGGACCGAGAGCGGAACGACTCGGAAGGACGCGCCAGCCAATGTCCCGGAGTCGCCGAGCAGCGCGCGCAACCGGCGCCCGCCGGTCACCATCAGGGCGGCAGGGTTGGCAGTCCAGACGCGGGCGAGTAACGAGACCGTCGTCGAGTCGGGAAGAGCATCCAGATTGTCCAGGACTACGATCGCGCCCGAAACAAACTCGACCTCTCGAGAAGGCTCAGCGGCAAGATCCATCTCGATCACGTGGTGATGGGGTAGTCCCTGCAACGCGGTGCGGACCAGGGAGGTTTTCCCCAGCTTGGGCCCGCCGATCACGGCCAACGACTCGCCCCGCGCAAGCCGCCAGCGCAGATTTTTGACCAGTCCCTGGCGACCGACGAACGCGTCGCCGGTGGCGGGGGTCGGGGTGAACGGTGGAATGGGCACGGCACACTGTACCATAGCCCCTCGCTTCCATTGACACTCATACACGGGCTTGATAGCGTAAACGCGCCTCGCCTACATCGTGCTCGCCTGGTATACGGTGAGGTCAAGGCCGATTTCGCGTTCACAACGAAGTAGCCGCCTGAAGAGTTGGTGACATCACATGTATGACGAAGGGCTGGCAGCGCGCATTCGAGGCGGGCTGGGCAGGCGCAAGGCGCTGGTGGAGAAACATATGTTTGGCGGCCTCGCGTTCTTGCTGAACGGGAAGATGTTCTGCGGCGTGTTGCAGAAAGACCTCGTGCTTCGTCTGGGAGCAGAAGGCGGTGACCAGGCGCTCAAGTCGCCGCGAGCCGCTAACCAGCGCTTGAACGACAATTGGCTTTCGCCGGACGGTCGCCCGGCGAGCAATTCCTCGACACTGATGTCCTCGTCGATGTCTTCCCAGTGGATGCCGGTTCCTTTCCCGATAAGACGCCAACGTTTTCGCTCGGCCGAGGACGCGTGTTGTAATCGGCGAAAACTAGGCCAGCGGGACCGAGATGCTGCGGCCGTCGCTCGGGTCAAGCGAGAGGGTGTCGTCGGTAACCGATACCTTTTCAAGGGCTGAAATACTCATCCGACGCCTTGGTCCGCGCCGATACTACCCCAGGCCTTACGCGGAAGCTGCCAGCGCATTCGCTACCGCACCGGGCAGCTCGACAGCGACAAAATATCGGGAGGGATAGAGGTAGTCCTCGCCGGACTCGTCGACAACCCGAATGTAGCCATCTTTTGCGGCAGCTTGGTCGGGAAGGACAGGATAGATCTTACGCAGCGTCAAGTCTTCGCAGCCGTCGTTGCGAATACAGAGCGCAAATTTGTGGTGCCGACTACTCAAGGGCGCCGTGACTTCCAATATCCTGGGCGACGTTTGCCGTGCGCCACTGCGATCACCTCGACACTGTCGTTGCGCAGACCATAGATCAAACTGAACGGAAACCGGGGGAAGATGTACCGCCTAGCGTGAGCCCCGTAACGAGGCCATCGTTCTGGCGCCTCGGCGATCGCTTCGACCGCGTGCCGCAGCTCTTCACGAAAACCGTCTGCGGCTGCTAGGCTGCGCTCCGCGTACCAGGCAAAAGCCGCTTGCGCTTCTTCGGCAGCGGCAGGGTGAAATCTAACCGCGACCGGTGGCACCCGTGCCGTAGAGCCGTGTGCGGAGCTGCTCCCACGGAATCGTCTGCACGGAGCCTGAGTCCAACTCGGTCATCCGGTGCTCGATTTCCGCGACCCAGGCCTGTTCCACCCCGTCCTCAGAACCGGGTTCAAGGCTCTCGATCAAGAGGCCTGTGAGCGCAGCGCGCTCTTTGGGATCGAGCCGCATGGCCTCTTCGTATAGTTTCTGTGCCGTCTTGGTCATCTCTCAGTCCTCCAATGCCGCGGCGTAAAGTTTACCCCAGCGCGTTCAGCGCCGACCCGGCCTTGAACCACCCGATCTGCTGCGCCGTCATCGAATGATTGGCCTGGATCTTCACGTCCCCACTGGCCTTATGAATCGTCACCTCGACCGGCTTGCCGGGCGCGAGGGCCGCGAGGCCCGTGATGCTCACGCGGTCTTTTTCCTCGAACTTGTCGTAGTCCGCGGGATTGGCGAAGGTTAGGGGCAGGATGCCCTGCTTCTTGAGATTCGTTTCGTGGATGCGGGCGAAGCTTTTGGTGATCACGACTTTTACGCCCAAAAAGCGCGGGGACATGGCGGCGTGTTCGCGGCTGCTGCCCTCTCCGTAGTTTTCGTCGCCGATCACGACCGAGCCGATGCCTTGGGCCTTGTAGTGGCGCGCGACTTTGGTCGGCGTTTGGCCGGCCTCACCGGTCAGCACGTTGGTCACTTTGCCGGCTTCGCCGGTGAACGCGTTGGTCGCGCCCAGAAACATGTTGTCGCTGATCTTGTCCAAATGGCCGCGGTACTTGAGCCAGGGGCCGGCCGGGGAGATGTGGTCGGTGGTGCACTTGCCCTTGGCTTTGATGAGGATCGGCAGCTTGACAAAGTCTTTGCCGTCCCATTTCGGGAACGGTTCGAGTAGGGCCAGGCGCTCGCTGTTGGGCGGCAATTCGATCTGCACCGCGTCGCCGTGCTCCGCCGGGGCGATGAAGCCTTCTTCGCCCTTGGCAAATCCCTTGGCCGGCAACTCCTCGCCGCGCGGGGGCTCGAATTTGATCTTGGTGCCGTCCTTGGTCGTCAGGGTGCCGGTCACGGGGTTGAAGTCCAGTGTCCCGGCGAACGCCATGGCGGTCACCACCTCGGGGCTCGACAGGAACGAGAGGGTCTCAGCGTTGCCGTCGTTGCGCGCCGGGAAGTTGCGGTTGAACGAGCTGATGATGGAGTTCTTCTCGCCCTGCTTGATGTCGTCGCGCTTCCATTGGCCGATGCACGGGCCGCAGGCGTTTGCGAGCACGGTGCCGCCCATGTCCTCGAACGTCTTCATGAACCCGTCGCGCTGCATGGTGTGGTAGATGCGCTCGGAGCCAGGCGTGACCAGGAAGTGCGCTTTGGCCTTGAGGCCGGCCTTCAAGCCCTGGAGCGCGATGTGCGCGGCGCGGCTGATGTCTTCGTACGAAGAGTTAGTGCAGCTTCCGATCAGAGCCGCGGTGAGCTGCAGGGGGTAGTTCTTTTCCTTGGCCTCCGACGGGAGCTTGGAGACCGGGCGGGCCAGGTCGGGCGTGTGCGGGCCCACCACGTGCGGCTCCAATTCCGACAGATTGATCTCCACGATCTGGTCGTAGTACTTCTCGGGCGATTGCAGGACCTCGGGGTCCGCGGTGATCAATTCACGGTTGGCTTGGGCCAGTTTCGCGATGTCCGCGCGCTCGGTGATGTTCAGGTACGCCACCATCTTGTCGTCGAACGGGAAGATCGAGGTGGTGGCGCCCAACTCAGCGCCCATGTTGGTGATGGTGCCCTTGCCCGTGGCGCTGATCGTGGCTGCGCCGGGGCCGAAGTATTCGATGATCTTGTTGGTGCCGCCCTTGACCGTGAGCACGCCGCAGAGGTACAGGATCACGTCCTTGGCCGAGGCCCAGCCCTGCAACTGCCCGGTGAGCTTCACGCCGATCAGTTTGGGGTGCAGTACTTCCCACGGCAGGCCCGCCATGACCTCGCCCGCGTCCGCGCCGCCCACGCCGATGGCCAGCATGCCGAGCCCGCCGCCGTTGGGGGTGTGCGAGTCGGTGCCGATGATCAAGCCGCCGGGGAACCCGTAGTTTTCCAGCACCACCTGGTGGATGATGCCGGCGCCCGGCTTCCAGAACCCGATGCCGTACTTGGCCGCGGCCGAGCGCAGGAAGTTGTAGACCTCCTTGTTTTCCTCGATCGCGCGCGCAATGTCCTCCTTGGCCCCGGATTGCGCGCGGATCAAATGATCGCAGTGCACGGTGCTGGGCACGGCCACGCGCTTCTTGCCCGCCTGCATGAACTGCAGCAGCGCCATCTGCGCGGTGGCGTCCTGCATGGCCACGCGGTCGGGCCGCAGCAGCAACTGCGCCTTACCGCGCTCCCAGGTTTGCGCGTCGAAATCATCGGCGTGCGAAACCAGAATTTTCTCGGTCAACGTCAGCGGACGGCCGAATTTCTTGCGGGCCTTGGGGGCGACTTCCGCGATCTTTTTATAGACGGCCTGGATGGCGTGCAGCGACATACAACTCCTCCTCTAATCAATAACGGCTGAGAGTGATCGAACGTGAAGGGAGAAAACCAGCCCCGGAGCAGGTTATTCTAAGGAAGGTTTTACAGCGGTGTCAACGGACCAAAAGACCCAAGCCAAGAGTGCAACGGCTAAGGGCCAGACCAACTATTGTTCGCGAACCGTCATGGTGGCGTGAAGATAGGAGTTGCTCACCGCGGTGATGGTGAGATCCGGTGCGAGCACCAGGTAGAGGCCTGGCGCGGATTCAAAGAGCGTCCGAAAATCCGGCGTGGGAATGGCCCGCAAGGTACGACGGGGCGTGCGCGGCTTCGCAGCGTGTTGCGCCCGCGCCATGGGTTAGTGAAGTGGTGATGACAACGGCGCGGGGCGACGTTGTGTGTGGATCGCGAACACGCGGCCTCCTCCAACGGTGGAGCGCCTCGGGTGACGGAGCAAGGGTATCGTCCCGTGAGAGGCTGTCAAACCCGATCGGAGACGCCGCGGGTCAGACGGGACCCGGTGTTCTCCGCGCGTTGATCCTCAGATAGCCGCGCGGTAGACTCGGGCGTGCCGGAAATTCCCGATCTCGACGCCATCGTGCCCTACCTGCGACGACACGTGGTGGGCGCGACGATCACCGACGTCTCGCTCCCGCTGGGGTGGATGCTGCGATCATCCATGTCCGCGCCCGCGGAGCAGGTGCTGCGCGGGGAGACGATCGAAGCGATCGACCGCCGCGGCAAACACGTCCTGTTCTCACTGCACCGCGCCAGCCTGGTCGTCAACGCTATGCTGGTGGGGCGGTTCTATTACCAAGCTCCGGACGTGAAGCCGCCCCGACAGACCGTCATTGATCTCACGCTCTCGACCGACAAAGCATTGCGTTATGCCGACGAGCGCCAGATGGGGCGGCTGTATTTGGTGCCGGATCGCGACTACGCGAAGATCCCGGGGTTTCTCGATCAGGGCCCGGAGCCGCTGGCCGATGACTTCACGTTCGAGCGGTTCCTGGACCGGCTCAAGGGACGGTACGGCGAGATCAAAGGCCTGCTGACCAACGCCAAAATCATCGCCGGGATCGGCAACGCCTACGCGGACGAGATCCTCTTCGAGGCCGGTATCTATCCCTTCCGCAAGAAAAAGGACCTGTCAGGGGACGAGTTGCGGCGCGTATACGACGCGATCCGCACGGTGTTGCCCCGCGCGAGTGCGATCGTGGCCGAACGCATGGGCGATCAGATCCACCTCAAGATCCGCGACTTCCTCGCGGTGCACGGCAAGGGCGACCAGCCGTGCCCGCGCTGCGGAGGGCGCATCGCCACGGTGGGCGGCCGAGAGCGCGCAACGAATTTTTGCCGCAAGTGTCAGCCGGGAATCATGACCGAGGCCAAGCGGCACCTGCCGCTTGGCCTCGAGGACTAAGGCAGTTGACCCCACGTCGTGCTTCCCCGTCATCGAGTAGCCCGCCCGCAGTCAAGAGTCTCGCCGGACTGTCGAACAGATCGAGGCGTTTTTGGGGATCAGCGAGTGGGTTTCAACTTGAGCAGCCAAATATCGAACGTCCCCTCACGATTCGAGATAAACGCCATTTCCTGCTTGTGGGGGTGCCAGGCGG
The DNA here is from genome assembly GCA_040757335.1 of Nitrospirota bacterium. NCBI lineage: Bacteria > Pseudomonadati > Nitrospirota > Nitrospirota bacterium. The sequence goes on from JBFLXB010000015.1 coordinate 76,845, forward strand.
GGAACCCGTCATACAGAAAAGGTGTTCCGCGAGTGAGTCGATGCAGGTTGTTGCCGGTGTGGTCCATCACCCACAGCGCACAGCTTCCGTCACGGTCCGACACGAACGCGATGTGTCTCCCGTCAGGACTCCACGACGGTCTCCAATCGTGGACCCTTCCCCGCGTCAACTGCTTGACCGCTTTGGTTTTGACGTCGACGGTCCAGATGTGACTGTACAGTTTTGGCCGGACGCATTCGGGGTCGAAGTTCTCGTATGGCTCTTCACCCTTCTGACTCAGCGGAAGTTGGTCGCGGTTCTCCTCGGTGATCCGGGTTGAAGCAAAGGCGATATGCTCCCCATCAGGACTCCAGGTGGTGCTCCAATCGCCGTTGCCGCCCCAAGTCATCTGCTCTTGGTTCTGGCCCCCAGCGGTCATGAGCCAGATGGCCCACTCCCCGGAGCGGTTCGAGATGAACGCGATCCTCGAGCCGTCCGGGCTCCAGGATGGATGAACGTCGCTCGCCGGATCAGTGGTCAACTGTCTGGGCTCGCTGCCGTCGCGGCTCATCTTCCACACGTCCAGGTTCTTTGACCGATCGGAGAAAAACACGATTTCGCGTTCAGCCGGATCGAGCGCCGCATCATAGTCGTTGAATCGTCCAGAGGTCAGTCGGCGTGCTTGCGTTCCGTCGCGTTTTGAAATCCACAGGTTGATGAACTTCGGGTCAATAATCGGATCAATGATCGAGCGGGCGGCTGTGGGCCGAGTCTCGATCGAAGATTGCCGGGAGTAGACCAAGCTGTCGCCGGTATGAGCCCACGAGACCGAATAGACGTCCGCATCATGGCGCGTCAGCCTGGTCTCTTTCAGCACCACGAGCAGCGGCGCTTCGCCGGATGAAGGGGGGAGCGGGTCCAGAACGCCGCAAGCTGAAAGCCCAAGCATCAACACGACGAGTGTCGCCTGCCGCTTCACTTCAGGGATGTGTATCTTCATTCGAGATCCTCCAGGCACGAGCGCTGTACCTCGGTGCCGATTCGATCCGGACCAATATTAGGACTCGTCTTTGGCGCAGCGAAAGCCCACGTCATACCCCGTATGCCAATCCTCATCGCGATCATTGACCGCAAACAACTCCGGCGCGTGCCGATTGGTCGCGCGCGCAAACGGCACGGCCGGCACGCCCCACGACCCGCCGCGCAGCACGCGATACTTCTCGCCGAACGCTGCGCGTTGCAATTTGCTGCCGGGATACGGCTTGTACCACGAGCTGGTCCACTCCCACACGTTGCCGATCATGTCTTCCACCCCGTACACGCTCGCGCCATCAGGATAGCTACCCACGGGTCGGCTCCAAGCCAGGCCGGTCTCCATCGTATTGGCCTTGTCGCGCGCAAAGGTCGGGCCCCAGGGATACGGGGCGCCATCGGGCCCGCGTGCGGCCTTTTCCCACTCGGCTTCGGTGGGCAGGCGTTTGCCCGCCCAGCGGCAGTAGGCCTCGGCGTCGTGAAAGTCGGTATCGCTTACCGGGTGATTCGGCTCGCGATTGAGCGCGTCGCGCTCACGCCAGGGCGCGGGCTGATAGGCCGACCCCGTCGCGTTCACGTACTGCGCGTACTCCGCGTTGGTGACCTCGTACTTGTCGATGTAGAAGGCGGGCAGATCGACCAAGTGCCGCGGTGTCTCATCGATTCCGACTTCCACGCCCAACGTGCCATCCTCTGGATCGCTCCCCATCCAGAACGGTCCGGCCGGAATCAGGATCATGCCGGGGGGAGGGGCG